>DAOORH010000077.1:0-10750 GCA_035389145.1 Cellvibrio sp. | reverse complement strand
CCGTCGTATTGGGTGTCCAATCGGGATCATAACCTTCTAACCAACCATAGGGGCCATAGTCGATGGTTAAGCCTATAATCGACATATTGTCTGTATTCATTACGCCGTGCACAAAACCTACGCGCATCCAATGTGCGATCATATCTGCCGTGCGTGCACAAATTTCATCGAACCATTTCACATAAATCTCGCGAGTTATTTCAACCTCGTTTTTTACGAGATGTGGGAAATCTGTGCGAATAGTGAAATCTGTTAATTTTTTTAGCAGATCAACATCATTGCGAGCCGATGAAATTTCAAAATTTCCAAAACGGGTAAAACTCGGTGCAACACGACATACGACGGCACCCGGTTCTAATTGCGGATTACCATCGTAAAACATATCGCGGCGTACTTGTTCACCCGTGAGTATTAAACTCAAAGCGCGCGTGGTAGGCACACCTAAATGATGCATAGCTTCGCTGCACAAAAATTCGCGTACCGATGATCGTAAAACCGCAAGGCCATCTGCCGTACGCGAATAAGGTGTTGGGCCTGCGCCTTTTAGTTGCAGTGTCCAATATTCGCCTTGTGCCGTTTTTACTTCACCTAAATTAATCGCACGGCCATCGCCTAACTGCCCTGCCCAATTGCCAAATTGATGACCGCCATAGCAACAAGCATAAGGCTGCATTCCGCTAACAAATTTATTACCGGAAAAAATGTCGGAAAAAAAATCGGTGGATAATTCGCTGTGATCAAGATTTATTAAATCGGCAACGTCAGTTGCAGCACAAACCAATTGTGGCGCGCGTACAATAGTTGGGTTAGCAAACGAATAACAGGCATTCGCAACTTGCCGCCGATAATTATCTACAATAGGATCGCCGGGCAATGCACGCACAAAACGGTTATCGAATCGCAAGTCAGCGAGGAGTTTAGACATTGTGAGATTTTTCTTTAAAAGAGAAATTAATTACTTGATACCAAGTAATTCAATTTTGTAACCGTCAGGATCTTCTACAAAAGCGAGAATGGTTGAGCCATGCATCATAGGCCCCGGCTCACGCACAATTTTACCGCCTGCGGCGCGAATTTTGTCGCAGGTAGCAAATACATCCACACAAGCCAAGGCGATATGACCATAGCCCTTACCTAAATCATAAGATTCAACGCCGTAATTGTACGTTAACTCTATAACTGAATGTGTTGCTTCTTCACCATAACCTACAAACGCTAAAGTAAATTTACCTTCTGGAAAATCTTGCTCGCGCAACAACGTCATGCCTAGGATTTGGGTGTAGAACTCAATTGATTTTTCTAAATTTCCAACACGCAACATAGTGTGCAACAAACGCATTGCAATCTCCTATTTCAAATTCACTAAAATTTTTGAAAGGCGCCAATCGTTAATTGGTATTTACTTAAGCCTTCACTCGCAGAGGTAGGCATAGCAACATCCACATGAATTATGTTGCCAATGCGAACTTTGGTAGAGCTTAAACGCAAACCTATACCCACATTAGATAATAGTGGTGCTTTTGGCTCACTGGGTAATCCCCAAGCTTTACCAGCATCGAAAAAGACTACGCCCCCCACACGCATTAAATTAAAGATATGTACATCTGAAAAGTAACGACGCTCTAATGTAATCACGTAGCGCCTATCGCCACGTAAATAATCTGTGGGGTAGCCGCGTAAGCCGGTAATATCACCTACCGTCAATTGTTTGTATTGCGGTAAGCTCTCCCCAGCACCAAATTCAAAACGCGCGTACCAACGATTTTTTTCATCTTGCAAATAATGATATGCCACCGATGAGGTAAAGATATTGGGGTCGAGCTCATCAAATTTCAAATGCTGACGACCATCTAAACCCATCTCAATTTCCAGCAAATGCCTATCGGAGAAATCGATAATATTGCTATATCTTGCTATGTATCGAAAAACATCGTCTTGATTGCCAAACGCAGTGCCGGCAAAACCAAAACGAAAGCTCATGGTTTGCCCTATAGCTATATCTTCGGGGCGTTGAATTTGGTTTAAGTTTTTAAACACACCGTATTTATTTTGCAAATATTGATATTCCACCCAAGGATAAACCGCTTTATCTCGCTGCGGTATTGGCTGCAAGGTATCTATATCAGCTTCAAACGTATCTTCTTCATGTGTAAAGCCTACCAACCAACGCTGCGTAAAATCCTCGTTAATATCAGTTGCCTTACCATAATAAATTTCGTTGTTTATCGCTTGGTGTGAAAAAGTATTGATGACTTCACCGCGCGAGCGAACTTCTTCAACTTGCGACAAATCTGAAATCTGTAAACCACTCGCCCAAGGCGAGTCTAATGAATAAAACGGGCGCGCTACTGAAACCAAAC
Source organism: Cellvibrio sp. (assembly GCA_035389145.1). Lineage (GTDB taxonomy): Bacteria > Pseudomonadota > Gammaproteobacteria > Pseudomonadales > Cellvibrionaceae > Cellvibrio. Next base: position 8,390 of record DAOORH010000077.1, on the reverse strand, counting down.
TATTACGACCATCGGAAGTATCTTGATAGACAACACGCACCGCAATCTGCTTATTTAAAAAATAGGGATTACTCAATTCATAGCTAACGGCACTGCGCAGCTCGCTTTCGTTGTAGCCCACCTTAAAAGAGTTACCCGTACCAAACACGTTGGCATCGCTAATAGCAAAGCCCGTTTGGCTATCGCTTGATTTATGGCTAAAACTCACTTGCGGTTCTATCGCCCAAGCATCCTGAGTGATGACCACTACATCAACAGCATCGCCGCAGACTTTCTCGGGCAGTACATAAGCATTGGTTAAATATTTTCGGGTACGAAGATTGCGCGCAGTTTCTTCTAAACGCTTGTGGTTAACCTTATCGCCAACTTTAAAAAGTAACTGCGAGGCCACCACCTTCGTTCGAGTTTTTACGTGGAGTTTATTCAGCAGCAGATAGAGTTTATTATTTTCATCCGGGTTATTAGGATCAAAAATAGTCATCTGCTGGAAGCGAATATTGCGAATCGTTTTGCCTTCAAATATCTCAAACGGTGAAGCTTCTACACGCGATGATTTTTTGTGAGCGATATCGAACGGATCTACATTAAACGAGGTGCACTCCTCAGAGCTATTTTCTTGTAAGGGGGCTTCTTGCGCGAAGCTTTGGTTTGCCATACTGCATGAATATAACAATGTAATAACAGCGACAGAACGCGGCATCAATTGCGAAAGCGATTTGAACATCGTTGTAGAGTATAAAAATAGACGCATATAGCCCTTAGGTTTTCTTAAGATTGCCTGCCCTGTTAGGCAAGATATCTTGAGTATAGTTCGCCAATTCTTACAGGAATAACCGTTTTAGTGATGATGCATGTGCTCAGCACTTTCGTCTGTAACAAGACTACTGGCAGATGAACGCTTATTTTCCTCCATTTTTATATCGCCTTCTGTACGCTGGCGCTCTAACACGGGCTCCTCCATAGACTTAACCGATGAATCACCCGCGCTCAGTGGGCGCATTGGGGAGTGATCCATCTGCGAGTGATCCAAGTCCACTGCAGTGTGGCCAACGCCATCAACTGATTGTTGAGTATGTTGCGGTTCTTGGTGCTGTTGATGTTGATGTTGATGTTGATGTTGAGGCGAATGACCTAGCCCGCCCCAAATAGTCCATACTCCAAAGATGATAATAATCAGCGCCAAACCTATACGCACTTGGCGCTGTTGCAAAATACGCGTTAGCTGCTGGGCTGCATAACCTGCAGCCAACACTGCAGGTAAAGTACCCAAACCAAAAGCCAGCATGGCACTCGCAGCCATTATAGGTACGGGTTGGGTCATCGCCATAGCCAAGGCCGCATATACCAAACCGCAGGGCAACCAACCCCAGAGAGCACCGAGGAATAGTGCTTTGGGAACATTATTAACCGGCATTAGGTGTTTACCGAGCGGCTGAAGGTAAACCCATAGATAGCGACCCAAGGTCTCAAGCTTGGTTAAACCTCGCCACCAATCAGCCAGATATAAACCCATAGCAATTAATAACAGCCCAGCAAACACCCGCAAGATAGTTAGGCCACCGAGTCCGGCAATCTGTTCTGCAAAAAAACCAGCGAGCAAACCCATGAGGGCATAACTCGCGATGCGGCCAAAGTTATAGGCCAACAAAATAAACCCACGTTTTGCTTTAGCTTCCGCAGGAATAGCCATAGTGAGCGCACCCATAATGCCGCCGCACATACCAATACAATGTGTACTACTGACCAAGCCTAAGGTGAATAAAGAGAGGAGAATACTGAGATCGATCATTTATCTTGCTCATGTTGCGGCTGTGTGCTTTTTTGCTCTGGAGTTTGTAAGTTATTTTTTTCAGTGGCAGTGACATGCGAATTCAATGATTTCTTTTTTTCATCATCAAACAAAATTCGGTGGGCTTCGGTATCGAGGTTGTCATATTGACCATTGTTAATAGCCCAAAATAAAACCTTTACCGCTATGGCGATGAAAATCAGGGCGCAGGGAACTAGAAAGTAGAGACTTTCCATTTTACGTTTCTCGATAAAAAGAGTGACATGCTATTTACTTAAACGCAGTGCGTTCAGCACCACAACCAACGAACTCATGGTCATGCCTATAGCGGCAGCCCAAGGTGCAACATGGCCCATAGCGGCCAGCGGTAATGCAATTAGATTATACGTAAGTGAGAGCATTAAATTTTGTTTAATAATCTTGCGCGTACGCTTCGCCAACAGGATTGCCTCGGGCAGTAAGGTGAGCTGATTATTTAACAACACTGTATCGGCTCGCGTTTGTGCTAAATCCGATGCGGCCGCCATAGCAACAGACACATCTGCACCGGCAAGCACTGGCACATCATTAATGCCGTCACCTACCATTAATACTTTGTCGCCACGTGATTGTGCCATATTTAGCTGGGCTAATTTATCACCCGGTTTTGCACCGGCGGTAAAATCTGCAATCCCAAGTTTTTTAGCAAGCTGTGCGACTGCGCCTGATTGATCGCCGCTTAGCAACTCAACGCAAATGCCCATATCACGCAATTGAGTAATGGCAGCTTGCGCACTGGGGCGAACTTCATCCTCTAGGCCAAACCAAGCCACAGCCCCCCGTGCATTAGCCAATAACAACCAGAGCTTGGATTGATCTGGAAGCGCCCACTCTTTGCGTAGAGCTACACGGTTAGGCGGCGCAGTACTACTCTCTCCCGCAAAATCTGAAGCGCCAGCAAACTCAGGAGTACCTATACGGTAAATTTCACTGCCAACGATTGCTTCAATACCTGCTGCAGTTGTTTGTTTTACATCAGCCGCACGCATCATATTTTGTATGCGAACAGATTTAAATGCCTGCGCAATAGGATGATTGGAGTCAGCCTCTAAAGCAGCAGCTATCGCTAATACGGTTTCGCGCGGTGTATCTGCAAGTAACAACACATCGGTGATGCTAAAACGCCCCAGCGTAAGCGTTCCGGTTTTATCAAAAACTACACGATTGATGTGCGTTAGAGTTTCAATAACATGGCCACGAGCGACAAGAAATCCGCGCTGACGCAAATTTGCAGTGGCTGCTGAAAGTGCCGCTGGCATAGCTAGGGCCAACGCACAGGGGCATGTTACAACCAACACTGAAAGTGTAATCCAGACTGCTCGACTTGGGTCTTTAAACCACCAAAATAAAAATACACCTACGCAAACCACCAATAGGCGGGCAATGAAAAAGCGGGCAATTTTATCGGCCATTACCACTTGTTTGGGCTTTTCATCAGCGGCCTGTACCGCCAAGCGCTCAATACCCGACAGCTGAGTTGCACTACCAATAGCAGTGACCCGAATACGCAGAGTGCTGTGACCATTAAGCGTGCCTGCGATGACTTTGTCGCCAGTTTTCTTTGTAACGGGGATAGGCTCACCGGTAATTAAGGCTTCTACCGCTTCACTTTCACCAGCTTCAACCACACCATCGCAAGGAAAAGTCTCGCCCGCTTTCACTAAGACCAAGTCGTCCAGTGCAAGCATTTTTAGGGGAATATTTTCAGCTTTATCTTCGCCGCCTTCTTCATTTCTTGCGGATGAAATACAGCACGCTGTGAGCGGCATTAATTGTGCGAGATTGCCAAATGCAGAACGATTTCGGTGGCGAGCGCGCTGCTCTATATAGCGCCCCAACAATAAAAAGAATGCAAACATGGAGACGGATTCAAAATAGACTTCACCGCTGGAAGTCACCGTTGCCCATACACTGGCGAGATAAGCCAAACCAATCGCCAGGGCGACGGGGACATCCATAATCAATTGTTTGCTTTTAATGCTGCGCCATGCTGCTTTAAAAAATGGCGCTGCGGAAAAAAATACCACCGGCGTTGCACACAGCATGCTGAGCCAACGCAAAAAATCCAACCAAGTATCGGTAGCGCCAAAATAAATACCCACGGCGACCATCATGGCTTGCATCATGCCGAAGCCTGCAACACCCAAGCGAAACAAAGCAATGCGATTTTCTTTTTTGAAAAATTCTTGCTGTTGATCATCGGTTGCGGGGCGCGGTTTGTAGCCGATTTGCGCGAGGGATTTTAAAACTTCACTCAGTGGTGATAGCTCTGGCGACCACACCAAAGTGCAACGATGAGTGCTGACATTGACACTCACCATTTTGACAGCAGAATTTTTTTGAAGATGCGTTTCAATAAGCCAGCTACAGGCAGCGCAGGAAATACCTTCTAGCAATAAACTGGCTTGGCGATAATGCGCATCAAATTCAGTAACAAATTCGCTTTGCACTTCTGGTAAATCGTAAATTTGCCAATTGGTATTGAGAGTTTGAGAATCACTGCGTGAATTGTTTTCGGTGCGATAGGTGTAAAAATTTTCCAAGCCGCCATCCACAATAGCCATAGCCACTGCTTGGCAACCGGGGCAGCACATAGGCTGTGGCTGATCATTAATAACAACTGAAAAATGACTATTGGGGGGAACGGGCAAGCCGCAGTGATAGCAGCTTAGGCTATTTGAATCACTGCGGTTTGTGTCTATGTCAGCTAAAGACATGGCTAGGTAACCCGCCTAAAATAATGTAGGCGAATTTATTTCGCAGGTAGTGATTGAGAGCTGGGTTGAGCGCGAGATTGCAAACTGGTTTCAGTGGTTTTAGCAAGATCAATTTGACCCGTAAGCAACCACTCAGCCTCTTTACGGCGGCTGGCATCAGATTCTGGCACTAAAGAAATATACCAAGAGTATTCTATAGGCGCACTCAATTCGCCGCGATATTCCCCTGCCGCAAGTTCGGTTAATAAAATGCGTTGATCTTTATTGGCCTTTGCCGGGTTATCCAAAAACAAGAGCATTTGCTTAGGGAAACTGTGATTGCCGGTTAATGACACAAGCACATCACCCGTCAACTGATCAATTTTTATTTTCGCAAGCAAGCCTAATTCTACCGCCTTTTCGTCTTGCGCCAGAGTTTGATTAATCATTCTGCCTACTTTGTAGTAATTATCAGTCACTACATCGTCAGAATTTTTAAAGGCGACGAAAACCAAAATGCCGCACAGCACTATAATAAAAAGTAATGGGCCAAATACAAACCAAAACCAAAATTGGCGGTACCCAGGTATTTTTTTTTCAGCCAGTTGATCTGTCATTTTTCGCTCAGTGTGTTATTTGGATGGCCCAATAAAAGTCGTATTGTGAGATATCACAATCTCGGGATTTTCTCGGGAAACAACGGTAAAAGTCACAGTATTTTTCTCGCCTTTCAACTCACTGCGTTTAACTACCACACGCACAGGCAAGGTAATAATTTCACCTTCAAGAATTGGCGGGGCTTTATAACCTTGAAGATTGAACGCATAATCGCCGCTGACTTTCACATCGTAAACATGGGTTTTGCGATCCAAGTTTTCAATCTTCAAGGTATACACATTAGTCACATTGCCATCGCTAATACGATACATTTGCGTTCCACGATCACGCATAACCTCTACTAATAGCGGCATACGTGTTGCGAGCGAATAGACAAACAGCGACACCATTACCAACAGCACTGCACCATAACCCAACACGCGGGGGCGCAGAATTTTTACTTTCTTTTTAGCCGCAGCATCTTCAGTGGTAAAACTGATTAACCCCAAGGGGTAATTCATTTTTTCCATAACGCTATCGCAAGCATCTATACACAAGCCACAATCAATACATTCCGCTTGCAGGCCTTCGCGAATATCAATATTCACCGGGCACACTTGCACACACCATGAGCAATCTATGCAATCACCCAAGCCTTGGGCTTTGTAATCTTCGCCGCTTTTGCGCGGGCCGCGATTTTCGCCACGCTCTTTATCGTAAAACACTGTGAGTGTGTCGTGGTCATACATTACCGATTGAAAGCGCGCATAGGGGCACATGTATTTGCACACTTGCTCACGCATAAAGCCAGCATTGCCATAAGTAGCACCGGTGAAAAACAACACCCAGAACACTGCGGTTAAGTCTAACTGGAACGTAAAAAAATCAATGGCTAAATCGCGCACTGGCGTGAAGTAACCCACAAAAGTTATGGCAGTTATTAACGCTATAGCAATCCAGATAGTTTGTTTCGCGGCTTTGCGCAGAAACTTTTCTCCACTCCACTTTTGCGCGTCGAGCTTAATGCGTTTGTTGCGGTCGCCTTCACATAACAACTCAGCCCAAATATACATTTGCGTCCAGACTGTTTGCGGGCAAGTAAAGCCGCACCAAACGCGCCCCACCATGACCGTCACAGTAAAAAGTAAGAAGGCCGCAATAATTAACAACCACGCAAGGTAAACACCATCTTGCGGGGAAAAAGTAATCCATAAAATATTAAATTGACGCGCAGGTAAATCAAACAACATGGCGGGGCGACCGTCGATCACCAACCAGGGCATTAAAATAAAACCTAAAATTAAGGGCGCGCTGATATAGCGGCGCAGGCGCTGATAAAAGCCAGTAATGCGGCGAATATAAACCTTTTCTTCCGCTTCATATAAATTGATGTAGCGGATTTCTTGGGGATTATTGTCAGAGCTGGATGTGATTTTTTTGGCAACTTCAGATTGGGATTCTTCAGGTTTAACGCTCACAGACGATCACCTCGTAGACCCGAAACAACAACGCGGGGATTTGCAGAACAACGAACAAAGATAGTGAGTATCGGCCAGAGCCGATACTCACAGACTACTTATTACTTAACCTCGTCTTGCGACAAGCTGTATACATACGCAGAAAGCAAATGGATACGCTCAGCTTTCAAAGTCTCAGCATGGGCAGGCATAACACCAGCACGACCATTACGAATTGTCTGACGCAAAGTGGCGCCTAATTCTTCTGGAGTAGCAGCACCGTATAACCAAACATCATCTGTTAAGTTTGGTGCACCAACCAGTTGATTGCCTTTACCATCTGCACCGTGGCAAGCCGCACAGTTGGTCGCAAATATTGCCTTACCAAGCTCGGCTTTTGCAGCATCGTGCTCTTTGCCTGCACCTTGCAGTACAAATTCAACGACATTAACAACATTAGCCTCGCCTAAAATAGCTCCCCAAGCCGGCATCATCGCCTGACGGCCAAGAACGATACTCTCTTTAATGCGATCTGGCTCACCACCATACAACCAATCTTTATCCATCAGATTTGGGAAGCCAAAGTTACCACTTGCGTCTGAGCCGTGACATACCGCGCAATTATTAAGGAATAAACGCGAGCCCATTTTCATAGCCTCTGGGTCTTTAGCCAACTGCTCGATGGGCATTTGGGCAAACTTCCCAAAAGTTTGATCGTAGGTTGCTTTGGCGTGAGCATGTTCTGCCTCAAGCTGGTTGGTTGATGTCCAGCCCAACATACCTTTCCATGAACCCAAGCCTGGATAGGCCACCAAATAACCTGCAGTAAAGATAAAGGTTGCCAAGAACAAACCAAACCACCAGCGTGGTAGTGGGTTGTCGTATTCTTCAATGCCATCGTATACGTGGCCGGTCGTTTTTGCTTCGCCGTTATCATCACCTTTCACAGCAATTTTACGGTTGGCCATTAACAGCCAAAATAACAACACAAGGTTGGTTAGGGTCAGGCCAACAATCCAAAAATTCCAAAATATACTCATAATTAATTCCGCCCTTCATCATCAGGCTGATGATGGTCTGTCTGCTTGTTTTCGATCTCATCATCAGCAAAAGGTAATTTTGCATCTTCTTCAAAGCGTTGTTTTAACTTGGGCGAAAACGCCCAATAGCAAACACCAAAGAAAGCAATAGTAACCAATACCGTTGAGATTGCGCCTAAAGTGCCAACGTTCATAACAGCCCCATAGTCCACGGTTAACGTTTCTCTGTTAACAGAATGCCCAGCTGTTGCAGATAAGCAACCACGGCATCCATTTCTGTTACACCTTTAACGGCATGCTGTGCGCCTGCAATATCATCATCCGTATAAGGAACACCCACTGAACGGAGAGCTCGCATTTTTGCCGCCGTATCTTTGCCATCTAAAATGTTGTCATTCAACCAAGGGTAAGCCGGCATAATAGATTCAGGCACAACGCTGCGCGGATTGTACAAATGCGCCTTGTGCCAATCGTCTGAATAACGCTTACCTACACGCGCCAAATCTGGACCGGTACGCTTGGAACCCCACAAAAAGGGATGCTCATACACAGACTCGCCAGCAACGGAATAGTGACCGTAACGCTCAATCTCCGCACGCAATGGGCGAACCATTTGCGTATGGCACACATGACAGCCTTCGCGGATATAAATATCACGCCCTTCTAACACTACTGCTGGTAGAGGCTTTAAACCCTCAATCGGCGTGGTGGTTTCTTTAAGGAAGAACTGCGGAACAATCTCCACCAAAGCACCAAAACTAATGGCAACGAC
>DAOORH010000076.1:0-10894 GCA_035389145.1 Cellvibrio sp. | reverse complement strand
CATCTTTGGTGCCTGGGTGCGCGGCAATAAAGTACGGAATCAAATATTGTTTTTTACCCGCTTCGCGCGAGAACTTTTCAAACATTTTTTTAAATTCGTAATAGCTACTCATTTTGGGTTTCATCATTTGCTCAAGTACACCGTCTTCAGTGTGCTCTGGAGCAATTTTCAAATAACCGCCAACATGGTGCGTGACTAATTCTTTTACGTATTCCGGGTCTAGCACCGCTAAGTCGTAGCGCAACCCCGATGCAACTGAAATGCGATTCACACCTTTAATTTTGCGCGCGGCGCGATAAAGCGCTGTGGTGTGTTTGTGATCGGTAATTAAGTTTTTGCAAATCGTGGGATACACGCATGACAGACGGCGGCACTTGGAAAGCGTCGGCATATCTTTGCAGGTGAGGCGATACATATTCGCCGTCGGCCCACCGAGGTCTGAAATATGGCCGGTAAAGCCCGGTACTTTTTCGCGGATATCTTCAATTTCTTTGAGAATAGATTCTTGTGAACGGCTTTGAATAATGCGGCCTTCGTGTTCGGTGATGGAGCAGAAAGTACAGCCGCCAAAGCAACCGCGCATGATATTGATTGAAGTTTTAATCATATCGTAGGCAGGAATTTTTTCTTTGCCGTAGCTTGGGTGCGGTACGCGTGCGTAAGGCAAATCAAATACACCATCCAACTCATCCGTCTCTAACGGAATCGGCGGCGGGTTTACCCAGATTTCACGGTTGCCGTGTTTTTGCACGAGCGGGCGAGCGTTGTAAGGGTTTGCTTCCTGATGTAAAACCCGCGATGCATGCGCGTACAAAATCGGGTCGTTGCGCACTTTTTCAAACGCGGGCAGGCGCACATAAACATTATCGTCACCTGCCAAGTCGCTGCGATTTTGTAGCGGCATGGGAATAATGCGAATTGCTTGTGGTTCATCAGCGCTAAGCGATTTTTCTGAAATATCGCCTTGCGCTGGGCAACCAATTGTCTGCAATTGCTCCGATGGATTGCCTTTTTCACCTTCTGCTGTTAACAGGGAAATTTGCGCTTCCATTTTTTCGGGATCGAGTTGGCGCAAACCAATTTGCGAATTATTCACGTCAGTTTTCGCAACATCTACAACGGATTTTGGATCGTGTTGGTATTCGTAAGGGTTGGGAAGTTTGTCGATATGGCTTGGCCAATCGATACGCGTAGAATCAATTTCCGTCCAACCGGCGGGTGCTGCTTTTTTCACAACCACTGTGCCGCGAATGCTATCCAAATCTTTAATATCTTTGCCTTGCGCGAGCGCATGGGCAATATCTGCAATCGCGCGCTCAGCGTTGCCATACAACAAAATATCTGCTGTGGCGTCGATCAATACCGAGCGGCGTACTTCATTGCTCCAGTAGTCGTATTGGGCGATGCGGCGCAAGCTGGCTTCAATGCCGCCGAGCACAATCGGTACATCTTTGTAAGCTTCTTTGCAGCGTTGGCTATAAACGGTTACGCAACGGTCGGGGCGTTTGCCACCCATGCCGCCGGGGGTGTAGGCATCGTCTGAACGCATACGCAGGTCAGCGGTGTAGCGGTTAATCATGGAATCCATGTTGCCCGCACTTACGCCAAAAAATAGATTGGGTTTGCCCAGCGCTTTAAACGGCTCAGCACTTTTCCAATCGGGCTGGGCAATAATCCCAACGCGAAAGCCTTGCGACTCCAAAAAGCGCCCGATGACCGCCATGCCGAAGCTTGGGTGATCCACATAGGCATCGCCACAGACGATGATAATGTCGCAGCTGTCCCAGCCAAGCTTGTCCATTTCGGCGCGGCTCATGGGCAGGAAGGGCGCAGGCCCGTAGCATTCAGCCCAGTAGCGTGGATGGTCAAAAAGGTTGATGGCGTTGGTGTTCATAAGCGGGGACTGCTGAGTAGAGGAAAACTGGCCGCTATTGTCCCAGAAAGCGAGCTGTGAAAATAGGGCAGTTTTTTGTAGGGGTTTAATCCCCCTCTTTGTAAAAGAGGGGTTAGGGGAGATTTAATTTGCATAGGTATTGTTTTAAATCCCCCTAGCCCCCTTTTTCAAAGGGGGAATTTGAGGCGAGGGGGTTAATGCGCTATCGGTAGGCTAAACCAAAAACAGCTACCAGCACCCACTTCGCTGTCAAAATCTATGGTGCCGCCCATTTTTTCAATCAAGGTTTTGCTGATTTTTAAACCAAGGCCTGTGCCACCTTGTTTGCGTGTATCGGAGCTGTCGGCCTGCGCAAAGGCGCTAAAAATGCGTGAGCGGAACTCTACTGGAATACCTGGCCCATAATCTTTTACGGAAACCTTAAACGCATTTGTCTCCCGCGTTATATAAATTTCGACGGCGCGATCGGGCGGGGAAAATTTAGCCGCGTTAGACAACAAATTTGTGAGTACCTGCATAAGACGATCTGGATCTGCAACCACCATAGCTTCTTCAGGTCGCTCACACAAAACCAATTTGGTGTTGCAGGTTTGCGCGTAGGACGTGTTGGATTCTATTGCGAGTTCTACGAGTGAAATTAAATTAATGCTTGCCATGTTCAAACTCATTTTTCCTGCCATGAGTTTTTCCATGTCCAAAATATCATTTACGAGTGTGATAAGACGCTGACTATTTTTATGCGCAATTTGAACCAGTTTTAATTGAGATTCTGATACGGGGCCCGCTTTGCCGCTGTCTAAAATGGCAAGCGCGCCGCGAATGGAGGTGATCGGTGTACGCAATTCATGGCTGACTACGGATACAAATTCAGATTGCACCTGTGCTATGCGACGGCGCTCGGTTATGTCGTTGAGAGTTCCCGTAAAGCGTAATTTATTCGTGCCCTCATCTACCTCGCTTTGAATAGTGAGTTCAAGCCAGCAGAAATGGCCTTTTTTGTTGTAAAAACGCAATTCGCCTTTGAAGGATGTAATGTCGCAGTCGCATAGCTTTTGAAAAACAGCAAAGGCTTGGTCTATGTCATCGTGATGAACAAAGTCTAGGAAACTTCTGCCTAAAGTTTCTTCAATTTTGAAATGAGTAATGTCTTCCCACGCGGGGTTTAAAAACATTAGGCGGCCATCGTCATCGATTTGAAAAATAACTTCGCGTACGCTTTCAATAAGGTTTCGATATTGTCGCTCACTGGCAATAATTTTTTCTGCCATGCGTTTGCTGGCGGTAATGTCAGTCAAAATCGCAATGAATTGGTAGGGTTTACCTTGTTCATCTAAAAAGGGAACTATGGTGGCATCTACCCAATATTTGTGGGCGTCTTTGGCTTGATTGCACATTTCTCCACGCCAGACTTTGCCTGCCCGGATGGTGTGCCACATATCTACAAAGAAGGTTTTGGAGTGTTCTGAGGATTGAATAATATTGTGGTTTTTTCCGACTAGCTCCTCACGGGTGTAACCACTGATGTGACAAAAGCGATCATTCACATAGCGAATCACGCCTTGGGTATCGGTGATGCTCACAATGGCGTGTTGATCCATAGCAAAGCGTTGATTAAATAACTCCAAGCGGCGCTGCTCTTGTTGTTCAATCAGAACCGGCAGAAGTGCAGAGAGCCCTTCCAAATCGTCGGCGCTGGGAATGCAATGGATACTCTCACTTTGGTCCAAGAGTTTATCGGCGGCATCGCGTACTGATTGCAATACACGATTGCGGCTGGCGATATCTTCGCGCATTTGTTTATTAATAGCATTTAGTTCTGCGGAGCTGTGCTCCAAACTTCGCGAGCGCAATTCCAAATCGCGATCGTTCTGTTCGTAGGTTGAATTAACGCGGCTCAAAAACTCAGGCATGCCCTCTGCAAGCGTACGCAACTCAGGCGTTAAGTCGGCAGCCAGAAGAGCTGCTAAACGCGTGGTTAATTCAGTCTCAGATTCAATGCCGCACAAGCGCCTGAGTTGACGAGCAAGGGTTGGATGCATGCTTAAAGATCACTCATGAATGTTCGCTAATCCATGTAATGGTCATGGTTTGATTGTGCAGCCGACATTCGGGGTGAAACTCGGTACCCGCAATTTCACCATTGGAATAATAGCCAGTGATGGTGGTTTTCTTGCCAAGAGTATCGGCAACTGCTTCTACTTCTTCATCAATGCGATCACCCATGACCAGCTTGCGTCCAATACAACTTACTAATATCGCTAGGCTTTCATCGGGCGATTGGGTGTGATTTTTCTTGGCCGTTTGAGCGGCTGTTTCTGCGCCGTTAATAAGTTTGTCGGTGCTGGAATGCATCAATTCCAAGTAGCCATTGGGGTCAATATCCCCCGCTAAGGTCAATGAACCTTCGTTTTCATCTATCGCCAAAATCGTACGGAAAATACCGTGCTTTTCGTGTTCGCTGTTAAGCATTGCAAACGGGAATAGTAGGCCTGAACCGGGTAAGTCTTTGGCGTAATCTCCAAGGTAGCGTTTATAGACTTCCAGTGCGCTGGCACCGTCTAATTCGTAAAGTACATTGCCGTCACAGCGGGTAACTTTGCGTGCAGGGCCAAAGGGTTCCCAACCGGCAAAGGTGCCGTAACTCAGTTGAACTTTATCGCCATAGAAGCCTACGGCCACAATATGTTTATCGCTATTCCCGGCGGGGCCAAGTGTCCAGGTTTGTTTGAAGGCACCGGCATCAGCCGCTAAGCCACCAGAAATACTGACGCCTTCAGGCAGTGCTGACTCCAAGCCCGCGACCAAGGCGCTGCCATTAATGGCCACGCCTGTGCCGAGCAAGAGAACACCGGTTAGGTTGCTATGATCTAGCGCGTGCCCCAGCCGCTCGCCCGCACCGTAGGAATCTGTCATGCCTGCAATTTCAGTAGTGACAGCTGCTACGCGAGTATTGGCGAATTTTATAGCGGTGACTATGCAGCTGCCTTCATAGACGCGATCAACCGCAATTTCACCGGCAGTTGAACAACCGATTAAGGCAGATGAGGGCACCAATTTGCCTAGTGCATTGGCTAGTTTGGGTGATTCAAAATAATTGAGTGCCCCAAAAGCGATGATTAAATCGGGCGCGAGTGATGGAAGTGAGCCCAGTTGCTCAAGGTTGTCTACAGATTTAAGGTGGATTTGAGAAGTCTGCATGGCGAAGATCCTAGATAAAATAACCACATTGTTCGTGTAATCGTTTCTAAGCCTAGCTGAGGAATGCGGGGGATCAAGCAGGGGTGAATATTTGGTTTCACGCAAAGCCCGCCTGACGGGCTTTGACGTGGTGATTTAATGTCCCATAACTTGCACAATTTCTTCGGGTTTATGGTGAACGCCAAAATCATCCACAATAGTCGTGGTGGCTTTGTTCATATTAATTACATCCACTTCAACACCTTCGCGGCGGAATTTAAGAACGACTTTGTCCAGCGCGGCGACTGAGGTGATATCCCAGAAATGCGCGTGGGTTAAATCTATGGAGACTTTGGGCAGTTTTTCTTTTAAATCAAAACCCGCGACAAACATATCTGCAGATCGAAAGAAAACTTCGCCAAACACTTTGTAAGTACGCTCGCTACCGTCCTCATTTAACTCGGAAGTTACTGCCATGTAGTGGCCAATTTTATTGGCAAAAAATAGTGCGGCCATAAGCACGCCAATAAATACACCGTAAGCCAAATTGTGCGTGGCGACTACAACGCTCACGGTGGTGAGCATTACTAAATTGGATGACAGCGGGTATTTTTTTAGGTTGGTAATAGACGCCCAACTAAAGGTGCCAATGGATACCATAATCATAACGGCTACCAGCGCCGCCATCGGAATAATGGAAATCCAATCACTTAAAAATACCACCATAATTAATAAAAGTGCACCGGCCAAAAAAGTAGATAAGCGCGTGCGCCCACCAGATTTAACGTTAATGACCGATTGGCCTATCATTGCACAGCCCGCCATGCCGCCGAGCAAACCAGTGGCAATATTTGCAACGCCTTGGCCTTTGCATTCGCGATTTTTATCGCTGGTGGTATCGGTCATATCGTCCACAATCGTGGCAGTCATCATTGACTCTAATAAACCTACAGCGGCAAGTGGAATGGAGTAGGGCAAAATAATCCACAGTGTTTCAAGATTTAAGGGTACTTCTGGCCAGAGAAAAATCGGCAAGGTATCGGGCAGATCGCCCATATCGCCCACGGTGCGAATATCAATTTTAAAAATAATCGCGATACCGGTTAGCACCAAAATACAAACGAGCGGTGATGGAATTATTTTTCCGATTTTGGGAATGTAAGGGAATAAATAGATGATGCCTAAGCCCACTGCGGTCATGGCATACACATGCCAAGTTACATGAGTCAGTTCCGGTAACTGCGCCATAAAAATTAAAATCGCTAAGGCATTTACAAAACCTGTTACCACTGAGCGCGAAACAAAGCCCATTAAATCGCCCAAGCGCAAATAGCCCGCAACAATTTGAATGGCACCGGTTAACAATGTCGCGGCTAATAAATATTGCAAGCCGTGCTCTTTAACCAGTGTCACCATCAGCAGCGCCATAGCGCCCGTTGCAGCAGAAATCATTGCTGGGCGACCGCCAGCGAAAGCGATAACCACCGCCATAGAAAACGAAGCGTAAAGACCAATTTTCGGATCAACACCGGCGATAATTGAAAAAGCGATTGCTTCAGGAATTAATGCGAGTGCAACCACTAAACCCGATAAAAAATCGCCACGAATATTAGAAAACCATTGTTCTTTTACTGTCGTTAACATAACGAGATACCTTTGATAAATCGAAGACATAAACAATCGAAAAATAGCGCGATAAGAGAAAAACCATTTTTGCAATAGATCGAAAATGACATCACTAGCGCAAATTAATTGTTAAAGCGGAAAAATTTAAAACAGCTCGCACCAGCAAGTGCCGAGCGCGAAACCAACGGAGAGGGGGGAGCTAAGGCGGCGTTAAGGCCGAAGGCAACAAGAACATGATATAGACAACTTGGCAGATAAAAAGTGTGGGCACCTTACCAGCCGATAATGCATATGGCAAGGTTAAAAAATGCACGCTTGCATAAGTATATAGTTTTTCGTATGTTCTACTTTTACTTGGCTATCTGAATAGCCATTGCAAAAGTCTTATCATGGTTACACCTGTTTGTTCCTATGGTATTCGCTGCAATTCCCTCTATTTGATGATCGTACTGCACAAAGGTCAATACTAATGAATAACGATAAATCCCAAAGTTGTAATGCCAATTGTGCGAGTCCCGCAGAACTCTTGAATCACGATTGCTTTTGTACCACCTTAAATCGGGAAGCGCTTGATCGCATTTTACGTGCTGATGATATCAATCAGGATGTCTTAGCCACGCATCCACAATTATTCTCCAATACCACGGTTTTCATATCGCCTGCACAGCTACAGCAGATGCGCGATATTATTCACGCCGTTGCGCACGTGGTGACCTTGCCTGCTTATGCGCAAGATGTTTTAGCGCGAGCGCCTACCATAGCGCGTTATAACCCCGGAACATCCGGCGTATTTATGGGTTACGATTTTCATTTGAGTGAGCAAGGCCCGCAAATAATTGAAATCAATACCAATGCGGGTGGTGCGTTTTTAAATGCTGCGTTGGTAAGTGCGCAAACCGAATGCTGCCGTGCGGCGGGCACTCTGTTGCCGTTACTCAAAACGCAATTCGATCAAGAATTTATAGCCATGTTTTTGCGCGAATGGCAATTACAACGCGGCGACAAACCGCTTACGCGTATTGCCATTGTGGACGAAAATCCAACGCAACAATTTCTCTACCCAGAATTTAAAATGGCCCAGCGATTATTTGAGCGCAATGGTATAGCGGCTGTTATTGCTGATCCTAGTGAGCTTCAATTCAATGACGGTCAATTGCTGTATCAAGGGCAAGGGCAAGAAAAAGGAGAGGTGATTGATTTGGTGTATAACCGCTTAACGGATTTTTCGTTGGCGGCCGAATCGCTTGCGGTATTGCGCAACGCTTACGAAACGGGTTCCGTTGTGCTCACACCTAATCCCCATCAATACGCGTCATATGCGGATAAACGCAATCTGATTACTTTGGGAGATGCACAGCATCTAGAAAAATTAGGTGCAAGTGAAAAAGATATTGAAATCTTGAGCGCTGCTATTCCAAAGACTCAAGCAGTAACTGCAGAGAACGCAGAAAATTTATGGGCTACCCGCAAGCAGTTATTTTTTAAACCAGCGTCTGGTTTTGGTAGCCGCGCTGCTTATCGCGGTGACAAACTTACCAAACGTGTATGGGATGAAATTTTACAAGGCGATTATGTTGCACAACAAATTGTACTGCCCAGCGAGCGCGGAATTTTGGTAGATAAAGAACAAACAGCATTAAAAATGGATATTCGCGCTTATGTTTATAACGGCGAAATTCAATTGCTCGCCGCGCGTTTGTACCAAGGCCAAACCACAAACTTCAGAACCCAAGGCGGCGGTTTTGCGCCGGTGTTTGTTGCCCAATAATAAATTGGGCAGGAAATAAATAGTTAAGCAGATTTCCACCCCGCCACAATAATCCCCATGCCTATCAATGCAACGCCTGCGCCCACCCAGTCGTAAGCGGATAGTTTTATGCCATCCACAAAATGCAACCAGACTAGAGCGGTTGCAACGTACACACCGCCGTAAGCTGCATAAACGCGACCACTCGCAGCGGGGTGCAAGGTCAGTAGCCACACAAATAAAGCGAGGCTTGCAGCGGCGGGAATTAACAGCCAAATCGAGCCTTCTTTACGCAGCCACAAATAAGGTAAAAAGCAGCCAATAATTTCGGCGAGTGCGGTGAGTACAAATAAACCTGTGGTTTTTAGCATGAGCAACCTTTTGAATTGGTGGCGGGTGTAAAGAGCGCATCCACAATTGTGCAATCGGGTGCCTTAGCGCTGGGGCAACCGCATTTGCAATTTTTTGCCATAACTAATAAAGAATCTTTTATCGCTTGCAGCTCGGCTAATTTTTCATTCACGGTAGTGAGATTGTTTTCCACCAATTGCAAAGCTTCACTGCAAGAACGTTCGTTATTTTCTGCAAGACTTAACAGCTCGCGAGTTTTTTCCAAATTAAAACCCAATCCGCGCGCTTTTAAAATAAAGCCTAAACGTTTTTGGTGGCTTGCGTTGTAAAGGCGATGGCCGCCACCTGTGCGTGGCGGTGTGTTGAGTAGGCTTAATTTTTCATAATAGCGGATGGTTTCAATCGAGCATCCGGTCGCGCGCGATAATTCGCCAATTCCAAACGTCATAAATAGTCCTATAAAAAGCTTGTGTCTGTTCGTTAAAAGCTTGTGTCTGGTCGTAAAAAGCTTGCATCTCTTAATGTAAAAGCTTGTATCTGTAGCAACTACAGATTTTATGCTGCTATCTCTTGCAATAAAACCTATTTCTCCCAGGAGTGTGTTATGTCGTCACAAAAATCTAAATGGATCATATTTACCGCTGTTATTGCCTGCATCGGCTGCTGTGCCGTTCCGCTGTATTTGTTAATTGCTGGGGCTTCTAGCCTTGGTGTGCTGACTGCTTTGATGAATAAGCAAAATCTTGAGGTATTAATTTGCCTTGCGCCTTTGGTGCTAATTGTTGGTTATTTTATATATCAGCGGCACCAAGCTAAAAAGGCTTGTTGTTCTGCACCCACTGGCGAGTGCAGTAGTACGCAATGCGGCAATAATATAGTTGATGTGTCTGAATCCAAATAGCTACAAAGTGTTTCTAATTTTGCATTCGCAGCAAAAGCGCGGAATATGTTGCTTAGGTTGTTAAGCCTAATTAGATACAAAAGTTAAACTATTGGAGTAAATATGAAAAATTTAATTGCGGTATTGGGTATTTTTCTTATCAGTTTTGTTCTGCCTGCCGCTGCAGGTGACACTAAAAAAATATTAATTATTGCTTCTAACGTGGCAGATATGGGAGATCCGGAGAAGCACGAGGCCAGAAACGATCTATGGGAGTACGCACCGCCATACCATGTATTTGTTTCGCATGGTTACGACGTGGACTTTGCTTCTCCGCTGGGTGGCCCCGTGCCGTTTATGCGGGACCCTTTGGGGATTAGCAGTTATACCATCAAATATGAGGGTTTCTTGAGTAAAACCAACAACTCTTTAGCACCTAAACAGGTGAATCCAAGTGAGTACGCAGCAGTGTTCTTCGGCGGGGGTTATGGGAATCTCTTTGATGTGGCTTCTAATAAAGATTTGCTCGGCATCATAGCGAAAATCTACGAGAGTGGCGGAGTTATTGGAAGCAGTGGCCATGGCGCTGGCGCCTTTGCGAACGCAAGGCTTTCAAATGGTCAGCCCCTTGTAAAGGGTAAACGCATTGCCGGTTTCCCCAACTCAACAGAAAAAGAAAAGGACTGGGCAAAACAAGGGAGCCTTCTGCCTTTTCTAGTTGAAGAGAGGCTTAAAGAAAATGGCGCGATCACAATTAATAAGGACAACATTGCCGATAAACGTGATGTCATTATTGATGATCGTATTGTCTCGACCATGTTCCTGCCATCTGCGGCATTGGTAGCGAAAGAAATGCTTATCTTGCTCGAGAGAAGCGGAAAACCCAACAAGTCAAAATAAGCAACGAAGAAAAAGCTTAACAGGCGTTGCATCGGGCCATATTTCGTTTGAATGATTTTTGTAGGCGCTAGTAATAATTTACAGTAACTCAATACCAAAGCGCTTCACAAACATCGCAAACAGTCCAAAGCAAATAACGGTGATAACAACCGATGCTGCAAGCGTTGGCCAAAAACCAATGCGCGTTAATAACCAAGGAAAGGCTAGAAACATTGGCAGCGTAGGCACCACATACCAAAAGGTGTACCACGCATGATTAGCAATTTTTTCCGGTGATTGCTTTTCAACATAGAGCCAAATAAGCGCAAGAAAGGTAACC
>DAOORH010000075.1:0-10899 GCA_035389145.1 Cellvibrio sp. | reverse complement strand
TCGCGTTACGCATAGAGGTCATGGCCAGCTGCGTGGTAGCGAGTTTGTAATCGGTAATATTGTTAGTCGCAGCAGCGGCATCAATCACTTTAATAAAGAGCACGCCGTCAATCATGAGCGCCACGTTATCTTTAGTGATGGCGGATTGATGCGGCACCAGCAAGGTTTGCTCTTTAAGGTTGCGGTCAGCGGCAATGGAGTCAAGAAAGGGAATAATCCAATTAAAACCAGAGCCTAATGTGCGGGTATATTTACCCATGCGATAAATGACATAGCCCCGGTTTTGCGGTACAAAATGTATGCCTTTTTTTAGCGTGAATAATAAAACTGCGGCAATCCAAAACGTGGGGTTAGATAAAAAAGAAAAGAACGAGTCCATAGTTGAATCCTTTAAGTATGAATTAGCGTGGAACGATGGGTGTAATCGTGGTGGTGGGAGAATATAAGCAATGGTGGGCTCTTAGCAAGCACAGTGCGCGGTAATAGTGCGGCGGCTTTACCGTGCTCTAGGTTGCTACTGATAAGGCTAGCACCAACTTATCGCTCTTTGCCCGTGAGACACATACGCAGATAAAGCCTTGTGCTTTTTGGGCATCGCTCAACACGTGATCGCGATGTTCTGCTTCGCCCTCCAGTATTTTTACTGCACAGGTTCCGCAATCGCCCACGCAGCAGTCGAAATTTACATTCACGCCGGCAGCGCGTAGCGCGGTTAACAAAGATTGATCTGCGGTGGCCTTGATGAGTTTATTGCTGTGCGCTAATTCAAGCACAACCGCTTTATCATTCTTTGATTTTTCTGCGACGAAATGTTCGGTTTGAATACGGTCTTTGTCTATGCCGAGCATGCGCGCGCTAGTTTCAATATCGGCCAACATTTTTTGCGGGCCGCAGGCGTAAAAAAGTGTGTTGGATGGTGCATCAGCCAACACATTCATAATATGTAAACGTTGGTTTTCAACGGCGGCATAAACATAGAAATTGCGGGGAAAGTTTTTTTGTAATTCATCCACAAATGCCATGTCGCTTTTACTGCGCCCAGCATAGTGCAATTGAAAGCGGCGGCCACGTAATGCGAGTGTGTGCGCTATGGAAATGATGGGCGTAATGCCAATGCCGCCGGCAATTAATATCGCTGGGCTGGCATCGGCGTGGAGATAAAAATTATTGCTAGGCGTTCCGCACTCTAGCATTGTGCCTACACTAAAATGTTCAATAATAAATTGCGAGCCACCACTGCCATTCTCTTCAAGCAGTACCGCTATTTCATAAAATTCGCGTTGGTTGGGATTGCTGCAAATGGAGTAGTGATGAAAATCCTGCTGGCCGTTTCTGAGTGTTACAGGAATAGCAATACGAGAACCTGCGGTAATCAGTGGCAATTCCGCGCCAGAGGTTGTGCGCAATTGATAGCGATAAATGCGAGTTGTTAATCGTGTGATCTGCGTGATGGTTAAGGCTAGACGCTCAATAGTCTTGGTCATGAGAATAAATAGACTTGGTTGTGTAAGAGATAGTTGAGTGAGCTTAGCAGAAGGGCGCGGGAGTGTCAGGTTTGGAGTTTAGATTGTGTTTTTACTGTAGGAGCGGCTTTAGCCGCGAAGATGAAGATTTTTCGCGGCTAAAGCCGCTCCTACGTGAATATCATTTCCAATAGGTGTAAAAAAGCCTTTGCGGTCAGCACCGCAAAGGCTTCTAGTCTGAACTCAATTCTCAGTCATTAAGCCACTTGTTTACTACTGTCTTTCTCTGCCGCTTTTTCAGCACGTTTGGGGGCTATGGGTTCAATTTTTTTTTGTTTCTCGTAAAGGAAGCGCAATACTGCAGTGCGGTAGCCGTTGTATTCGGGGTCATCTGCTAACTCTAGACGGTTACGTGGGCGCGCGAGTTTTACATCCAAAATTTCACCCACGGTTGCCGCTGGGCCATTAGTCATCATCACAATACGGTCAGATAGCAATACAGCTTCGTCTACATCGTGGGTAATCATAATCACGGTATTGCCAAGCGCGGTTTGAATTTCCATTAGCGAATCTTGCAAGTGTGCGCGTGTTAGAGCATCGAGCGCACCGAACGGTTCGTCCATCAATAAAATTTCTGGTTCCATGGCTAATGCTCGGGCGATACCTACACGTTGCTTCATACCGCCAGAAATTTCATCAGGGCGCTTGTGCATAGCATGGGTCATGTGCACCAATTCTAAATTGTGCTCAATCCATTCGCGCATTTCGGTTTTCGTTTTTTTGCCCTTAAATACACGCTTAACACCAAGCTCGATGTTCTGATAGGCGGTTAACCAAGGTAAAAGTGAATGGTTTTGAAATACTACGGCGCGCTCTGGGCCGGGCTCATTCACTTCGCGGCCATTTAACATGACGCCGCCAGTGGTGGCTTGATAGAGACCTGCAACAATATTTAATACGGTTGATTTACCGCAGCCAGAGTGGCCAATCAGCGAAACAAACTCGCCTTTGTTGATTTTCAAATTCACATCTTGCAGCGCACAGAAAGGACCCTTAGGAGTTGGGAAATCTATGCCTACTTTGGATATTTCTAAATGTAATTCGCTCATGATGTCATTCCTATCTTGTATCCGCGTGGCGGAAAATTCTATTAAGAAACTGTACTTACTTTAACTTTTCGAGCTTGCATTTTGATTATCTAACAACTGCTGACTTATCCCAGTTCACATAACTTTGAATTGCGAGCAGGGTGCGATCTAAACCGAAACCTATAACGCCGATGGTGAGTACTGCAACGCAAATACGGCCTAGTGAATCTGATGAACCGTTTTGGAATTCATCCCATACAAATTTTCCAAGGCCTGGGTTTTGCGCTAACATTTCTGCAGCGATTAATACCATCCACGCGATGCCGAGCGATAAACGCAAGCCGGTAAACATCATTGGAATAGACGATGGAATAACAATCTTGCGCACGTGGGTTAACCAATCTAATCGCAGTACACGGCTTACGTTAATTAAATCTTTGCTCACTCCAGCAACACCCACTGCTGTATTGATCATGGTCGGCCACATAGAGCACAAGGTTACTGTGAGCATAGAAATAATGAATGATTTTGAAAACATGGGATCTTCACTCACATACGCCGAGCTTACGACTAGAGTAATGAGCGGCAGCCATGCCAGCGGAGACACGGGTTTAAAAAGTTGGATGACGGGGTTGAAGGCTCGATAGAGCGATTGGCTCAGGCCTATAACAATACCCATAGGTATGGCGATAATAGTTGCCAAAATAAAACCACTTAATACCGTGTACAAGCTGGTTTTAATTTTGTCAAAGAAAGTAGGGCGACCATTGTATTCGCGAGTTTTTATTTCAGCATTTGGGTCTGCTTTTAATGCTTCTGCATTGCGCTTTTCTTGGCGTTCATAAAATGCGGCTTCACGCGCATATTCATCTTTTTGCTCGGCTACCAAGTTATTCCATTGCGTTACAACTTCTTTGGGGCCCGGGAATGTTCCAAGCGACGTTTTAATATGTTGCGCACCCACATGCCAAAATAGCAGGAAAAAAACTAACCCTAAAATAGGCAAACATGTTCCAAGGACTATGTCACGCAGTTTCGCAGGGGATATCTTGCTGATAAGTGCCATTGGGAATTTTGATGCTACTTTTGCGCTTAACGCGGTGGGTACTACGGTTGTGGATTCGCTCATTTTTTTGTCTCCGGCTTTTGCAAGCTCGCTTGTCTAACATCTCTCAGGCCACAAAGGTTTATGCTGGGCCTGAGAGAGATTTTTAATTAACTACTACGATCTAGTGAACTTAAATTTTTTCGTCGCCTTTCAATCCAATTGCGAATTTCTTCAGGTATTCGTTGGGTTTAGTTGCATCAAACTCAATACCATCAATAAATTTAATGTCGCTGGCAGCGCGCATTCCTGTTGTTTTTTCAACTTCTGGGAAATCACTTGCCTTCATGGTGCCTTCGGCAATGAGATCTCTTACTGCGGCTTTGTAAACGTCAGGTAAGAACACTTTTTTTGCAGTTTCCGAGTACCAGCTGTCTGGTTTGGCTTCCGCGATTTGGCCCCAGCGACGCATTTGAGTTAAGTACCAAATAGCATCTGAATAGTATGGGTAGTTGGCGTTGTAGCGGAAAAACACGTTGAAGTCTGGTTCGCTGCGTACATCGCCTTTGTCATATTCAAACTTCCCTGTCATGGAGTTAGCAATTACTTTGTAGTCAGCGCCAACATAATTTGGATTGGAAATCATTTTTGCAGCGGCAGGGCGGTTCGCATTATTTTTTTCGTCTAACCAATAGGCTGCGCGAATTAATGCTTTTACAACGTGAATGTGAGTGTTAGGGTTTTTGTCTGCCCACTCTTTTGTTACACCAAAGACTTTCTCTGTCATATTGCTGTGAATATCGTTGTTGGTAACGACAGGTACGCCAATTCCACGAAATACAGCTTGTTGGTTCCAAGGTTCACCCACCATATAACCTTTGATGGTGCCGGCTTCCAGAGTCGCTGGCATTTGTGGTGGCGGAGTTACTGACAACAATACATCTGCATTAATTTGGCCTGTGGTATCTCCTTTCGCCGGAGCATAGAATCCTGGTTTTATTCCTGAGGATGCAAGCCAGTAGCGAAGTTCGTAGTTGTGCGTTGAAACTGGAAATACCATACCCATTGGAAATGGGGTGCCAGCATCTTTGTATTTTTGAATAACGGGTTTAAGTGCATCGGCTTTAATGGGGTGTATTAATTTTCCTGCGGCATCTTTAGGTACATTTTTTTTCATTTGGGCCCATACATCGTTAGCAACTGTGAGGCCGTTGCCGTTTAGATCCATGGTAAATGCAGTAACTACATCAGCTTTGGTGCCAAAGCCAATAGTGGCTCCAATAGGCTGACCTGCCAACATATGTGAGCCGTCAAGTTGACCGGTAATAACACGGTCGAGTACCACTTTCCAGTTGGCTTGAGCTTCAAGCTCCACGTTCAAGCCCTCGTCTTCAAAGTAACCATTTTCCAATGCAACCGCGAGTGGTGCCATGTCGGTCAATTTAATGAAGCCAAATTTTAAATTCTCTTTTTCGGGTTTACCGGTTGCAGCAGCGGCAGCGTTGGCCAATGCAAATGCTGCGGTGAAACCGATGGTGGTTTTAATGAATTTGCTCAGCAGACTCATTTTTTTTGAAACAGGTTTTACTGAATTCATGTGTGGCATAACGCTCATAACCTTGCTCCTAATAATTTCTGGTACTAACAAGTTAAAACGAAGAGTGAAATTGTCTGGTCAATAAACTTGTATTGTTTTCTTTTACAGTCGGTAAAAGTGTTTGTTACAAGATGACCTATTCAAAGTCTGTGCCAAGCATTTTTAAAAATTCTATTTGTGCATTTTTGGTTCGGGAAAAAACCAGATTATTCAGGCGTGCACATTTATGAGTCAGGCCTATGCATGAAATGGGATTTTTGTTAACACGGGATTGCGTGGTTTTGATCACATGCAATGCTAAATAAAAAAGCGGTGCATTTTTTTGAGGCATTTGTTAAATGCGAGCTGTCGATGAGGTTGATACGGGCTTTGCTGAAAACCAGTTTGTTGTTTAAATTCAATTAATTATCAAGTTTCTCGGCAATTGCTAGAGCTCAGCACGGTGCGTTAAATGGCCATCTAATTTTTTGCTTAATCCTTAAGGATTTTAAAGTATTGGTCAAAATCAGGTATGAGCATGTTCATCTCTAGTGCATTTCGGCTAATGTTCGGGTGTAAAACCGTCATTTTCGATAGCGGCGTACATTTTTTACGTGAATTGCTTGTAGGCTCAAGAGGTTAGCCATGCTCGCACAGCTCTGGCTTATGCATACTACTGGCGCCTGAAAATCCCCGCGTGGTGATTTGACCTATACTTTAGGCACTGCAATTAGGGCAACATAATGACAAATGCTTGCATCAAACTCCTAGCCTGCTATGGGCTGGTTCTGTTGGCGACGGGGTGCGCAACCATATCCCTCTCTCCGCCGCGGGCTTACTCCGCTGAAGTAGCCGAGCTGCTTACCGGGCGGGCGATTTTTGGGCGAGAGGTAACTGAAGCTGAGCTACCTAATGTTGACTTGTTTGCGATTACTCCTGAGATGGAGGCTTTTGCCAAGCGTGCTGTGCGCCGTGGCGACAGCTATTTTGAAAAGGTGAAGGCGCTACATGTGGCGCTCTTAACCTCGGCTGAGGCCGGCGGCTACGGCATGGTCTATAGAGCCTTTATCACTGAACCTCCCGTCATCACATTTCAACAGCGTCATGCTAACTGTTTAAGTTTTACCCTGTTATATGTTGCGCTGGCACGTTCGGTTGGTTTGAACGCCAAAGTCAATGAGGTTGAGATTCCCCCAACGTGGGATATGCGCAATAAAAGGGACTTGGTTTTTTTGCGGCATGTTAACGTCAAAGTACCCTTGCTGGGCGAAAGTACCAATATTTTGCGACGCGATGATGTGGTGATCGATTTAGAGATGGATCGCTATAGAGCCAATTACCGCCAACACGAAATTAGCGATACTCTGGCCACGGCGCAGTTCTACAGTAACCGCGCGATGGAATATCTGGATACTGGCAATTTTTTTGATGCGTTTTTAAGCCTGCGCAAATCCATAAGTTTGAATAATCAACAAAGTTACGTGTGGAGTAATTTGGGTGCCCTCTACGGTCGTAAAAAGCTCTTGCGAGAATCAGAGCTGGCGTACTTGCACGCCCTAGAGCTGAACCCCGATGATTTAACCGTAATGAACAATCTTTCTTATCATTACAACCAAGCGGGTAATAAAGAGAAAGCACTAAGGTTTGCACGTTTGGCGCAACGCTATCGTGCATCAAACCCTTTCTATAAATACAATTTAGCCTTATCGGCCCTTGAGCAAAAAGAGTATGAACAAGCTTTGAAGTTGGTGCTACAGGCGATGGATCGAGAAAAAGATGACGTACGTTTCTATGAGTTGGCGGCCACTCTCTATGAAAAACTAGGTCGTCCAGCCAAAGTGCAGCAAATGCAAAAGGAAATTAACAAGATTACGGGTGAGTGATTTTCTCACGCAATGTCATACCTCTGTCATTTTTATATGTGTTAATACTCGTGCAGTAAGCCTCTGCCGCATCCTTAGATTCACCTTGATGTAAAAATACTAGGCACTCTTTATTCGTAAAGAAATTCTATCCGTAAGGACTCTCTATTTTGTAAGGATTTTTGTTCACAAGGATTGGTGCAAATAAGGATCATTCGGTCTGCAAGGATGCGGATCTCGTTCATCATATTCAATCAATACTCCTGTCATATTTCTGAAATCTGTATGTCACCTAATTGTCACTTTCTGTTCATATAGTGCGCGGCTCCGTTTCTGCTGACTTGCTAGAGAAATTATTATGTCCCCGAAAGCTCATAAACACTTGCACTACAACGTAGCGCTGGTGGATAAAGTATGGAATTTAAAGCGTCTGTGTGAAACTCATTTAAAAATGCACATTCCGTTAAACATGGTGCTTAAGGATGAGGAATACCGCGCAGATTTATTAGAAAAAGCGCTCACCACTGAAAGTGAAGAATTGATTGCGCTCGTATGGGAAATTCGCAAAATGGAAGATGCTATTTTGCAATCCAATAACGATACAGATGAACGTAAAGTCCATAAAAAATCGCGCAACAGTTTTCGTTTGCACTTTGCTACGGCTGCTGCTTTTTTTATGATTATTTTTATGTGCGGTTACATGCTGCGCTCATTTTTACCTATGGATGCTGGCGAAGTATTTGTCTTCAAAGCGGTACAAAACGTAACCGTTGAATCGCGTTTAAAAACAAAAGGTAATCAGGTTATTGCAGGTAACGTGGTAAAAGCAGATAAACCGCTATTCCGTATGCACGGCTCCAATACGGTAGGCGAAAAATTAGCGCCGCGTTTAATTGAGGCCTATTTAATGAGCCAAGGTGCTAACAATGTTCGCACTGAAGTGAGCCAAACATCGCCTAATGAAAAAGTGATTTCCGGTGAGATTAACGGTCGCCTTGAATATATTGAATTGGCTGCTCACGGTTCGGGTACGGCTTTTACAGGTCTATTGAAAAGTGAAACCGATATGGGAATGTCATCGCGCCGTATTAAAGATAAAGAGCGCGAAGAGCTGCTACCCAAAGCGGGCGATCTCACCTTGCCCGGTAGCGAGCATATTTTAGGGCTAGATGGTTTGGCGATTATCACGTCTCCTAGCAATAGCATCGTAAGTTTATCCATAGATCAATTGGTGGCAATTTTTTCTGGCGAAATTACGAACTGGTCAGAGTTGGGCGGTAAGGATCTGCCCATAAAAGTGTATGCGCGTGATGATAAATCTGGCACTTGGGATACTTTTAAAAGTTTGGTACTGGAATCGCGTAAAGCAAAACTTTCTGAATCTGCTATTCGTGTTGAATCCAGTAGTGAGTTGTCAGATTCTGTTGCGCGTGAAGCAGGTGCCATTGGTTTTATTGGCTTGCCCTATGTGCGCCATGCAAAATTAATGGCGGTAGCGTCTTCCGATAACAACAAAGCCATTATGCCTACGCATTTTACGGTGAGCACAGAAGATTACCCGCTTTCGCGTCGCTTATTTTTCTACACGCCGCAGTTAAATCCTAATATCGAGACGAAAGAGTTTATTCGTTTTGTGGTAACTGAGCGAGGTCAATCTATTGTAGAAGATGTTGGTTTTATATCGCAAAATATTAAACTGGGTAAGCCGTTTGAAAATGATTTTTACCCTGCAGATATGCGCGCATTAACTGCACGCTCTGAACGCATGTCTATTAACTTCCGCTTTAAAAGTGGCAGCGATGAATTAGATACTAAATCGCTCAATGATTTGGATCGTGTAGCGCGTTATGTGGAAGTCAATGCACCTAAGCGTGTGCAGCTGTTTGGCTTCTCAGATAGTGAAGGCGATGCTGGTAAAGGCACAGAATTGTCTGACCGTCGCGCTAAAGTGGTAGAGCAGCAATTAATTCAACGCGGCATTTATCCGCTGGTGGCAAAAGGCATGGGCGATGCTGCCCCGCTGGCGGCGAGCAATACCGAGGAAGGCAAAAATATTAACCGCCGTGTGGAAGTGTGGATTTTGTAAGTGATCTTTAAGTAAAGATGTTCTATAAAAAACGCCGTGCTGAAGTTGATTCACCACGGCGTTTTTATTTTCGAGGTATTAAGACGTTTTAAACTTGGCGTAAATCGGCCAGCAGTTTTCCAGCATCCATTACTTCTTGCTCATGTGCCGGTTCGCGCCATGTCTCAAGTAGTGCTGCGTCATACCATGCGCGCATAGCCGGTAAGGCCAGAATTGTTTCCATGTAATCGCTCGCGCTTGTGCTCATGGGTAGTTGATAAGTTTGTGCCCGAAATACGACGGGTGCAAAAAATGCATCCACAGCGCTAAATTTTTCGCCCGCTAAAAATGGCCCGCCAAATTTAACTAAACCCTCATTCCATAATTCATCAATACGCGAAATATCTTTTTGCAGCGCGGGCGATATTTGTTGCAATTGAATGCGCACACCGCAGCTCATCCCGCAATTGTTGCGCAGGGTTTGAAAACCGGAATGCATTTCTGCTGCAGCACAGCGTGCCCATGCGCGCGCCGTTTTATCGTTAGGCCATATGTGTGTGTATTGCTCGGCGAGATATTCAATAATAGCCAACGAATCCCAGACCACTAATTCACCATCTTGCAGGCAAGGCACTTTGCCGCTGGGTGAAAAAGTGCGATACAAATCCCACACGCCATTTTCAGGAAATGGATGAATTTTTTCTTCAAAGGGAATATTGAATGTAGATAAAACTAGCCACGGCCGCAGCGACCAAGATGAATAGTTTTTGTTGGCGATATGTAATATGTACATGGTGGACTCCTTGCCTATGGGTTAGAAACAAAAAAGCCAAGGTTGTTGGCCTTGGCTTTAGTCTATTTTATTTCACGCAACATCTTCCAGCGCTTTGAGGCTCCACTCTATCGCCTCTTTATAATATTTTTCGGGTAAAAGTTGTTTGAGCTCTTGCAGCGTTATACGAAGATCTTGTGCATCTTTACTCACTAAATTGATGTGCCCAACTTTGCGGCCTGGTAAAACATCTTTGCCGTACCAATAGGTTTGCGCGACTGGCAGGCTCAGCCACTTGGCGTTGTACTCGGTGCCAATCAAATTAATCATCACATTCTGGCCAAGAATTTGCGCTTTAGGAATTGCCATATTGGCAATGGCGCGCAAGTGATATTCAAATTGGCTGATGCTCGCGCCCGCTTGTGTCCAGTGGCCGCTGTTGTGAACGCGCGGTGCTAACTCATTAATCATAAGTTGGTCGCCAACGCGGAAACATTCCATCGCCATTACGCCCACATAATCCAACTCGTTCAGAAGCTTGCGGAGCATAGTTTCCGCTTGGCTTTGCAGCGCTTGCAAACGCGCCAGCGGTGCAACGGAAGCGTAGAGAATACCGTTCAAATGTAAGTTGAGCGTGAGCGGATAAAACACGCATTCACCAGCGCGATTACGTACGCCCACCAGTGACACTTCTTCATCAAAATTAATCGCTTGCTCGGCAATTGCATAGCCCTGCCAATCTGCAGGAACTTGATCGTCTTGGGTGCGAATCCAATGCTGGCCTTTGCCATCGTAACCGCCAGTGCGGCGCTTGAGTAAAACGCGCTCGCCGAGTTGGTCGCGCAATTCGTTGGCGTTAATGTCGTTTGCCACGTTGCGCCAAGGCGCAGTTGCAATACCGAGTGAGTCGATCAATTCTTTTTGGGTTTTGCGATCTGCCAAACGGCCAAATACGGGTTTGTTCACAAAGTGAGAATGCTGCGCCAAGGTTTGTGTCACGAGAGTGTCTGGCCATTGCTCGCGCTCGG
>DAOORH010000074.1:0-11062 GCA_035389145.1 Cellvibrio sp. | reverse complement strand
AAAAATGCATCTATAGCATCAGGGTGCGGCACAATAGTAACGAAAAGATTCCACAGCTCACCATCGCGAATGGCATCGCACAAACCTTGCTTGTGATGAATAGAAAGCGGTTCTAAACGAACGAAGTTTCCTTCAAGTGTGATGGGCGTGAATTTCATAGAGTTCGGCTTTAATTGTATGAGTAATATTGATTTTGATTGTAAGCGCTAGCAGTGTGATAACTAAGTAGATCTCACATGGACTTCAGTGTTAAGCGGCTTTCTTCGAAATATACTTGTCAGCTTACGCATAAGAAATCGTAAGAGATATAAAGCAATTGCGGTAAGAATCACTAGGTCATCATTCCACAGGTAGAGATCAGCGAGGTTTATAACATTAAATGTTCCCTCTTGGTTTTTGTACATTATCCAATCCGTGGAAAAATTTCTTGTGGTGCATGACACAACATTTCCTATAGATGCAGCCTTAATTGAAAACCCTACAGATACCCACAAAAACTTCCTATAG
Source organism: Cellvibrio sp. (assembly GCA_035389145.1). GTDB lineage: Bacteria > Pseudomonadota > Gammaproteobacteria > Pseudomonadales > Cellvibrionaceae > Cellvibrio. Next base: position 10,555 of record DAOORH010000074.1, on the reverse strand, counting down.
GTTAAGATTGAAATTAGTAGGGCGATTGGTACTACCACTAGATGCGTTGCGGGAATATGTTTGAAGTGATCTACACGGCCAATTAGAAACCCGGGGAATACTTCATGAAATCTGTGCTGTGCGAAGAGGTTTTCAAAAATTAATTTTGTGATTATATCTGCTAACAGCAAAAGCAAAAAAATGAGCAGAGGGATTTGAAAGCCAAAATGCTTGGTAAACCATTGTGATAGACGATGGGTGATTTTTGGTGGTACGGGTGGTGTGATCATAGATTAAGTGTTCTTTTAAATTCCTTGATTATCTAACACTGTTAAAAATTTATTATGCAAACAATATGAGCTGGGTTAGCTTACATTAATTTACTTCCTTTGGTCGATCTATCACTTCCCTGTGGTTGACAAAAGATGATGTTATGACGCTTAAAACTTCACTCTAACCCCAAGTTGCACGCTCCTGCCCGCCTCTGGCGCTATATCTCTTAAATAAGAAGAGGCGTTGCGAATGTCGGCGTTGGTTAAGTTGCTGGCTTTGGCAAATAGAGTGTAATTCGCGCCTGCGTTACTAAAGGTGTAATCCACTCTTGCATCCAAGCGATTGTAGGAATCGGTTTCACTTTCGTCGTGGCCGGCATGATCTTGTTTTGCAGCATGAGTTGCGCTGATGTTGGCGCTCCACTGATTCAAATTAACATCCAGCGATCCGCCAACGCGTGTGGGTGTTATACGCGGTAGGTCACCGCCATCATCCAAGGTTGCGCGCACGCTATCGCTGAATATACGTAGGTTCGATTGCCGGTGAAATTGAATTTTTAATTCGGTTTCAAAACCTTTAAAAGTGGCGTTGGCTTGGGTGTATTGGTAGCCGTTTAGGTCGTCAATAATTTCATTAAGGTTTTCAGCGTAAATAAAATCTTTGATTTGGTTGTAAAAAAGATTGCTGGAAAATTGAATCTTATCGCCATGCCAGTGATAGCCCAATTCGAGATTGGTGCTGGTTTCTTCATTAAGTTTTTCATCGCCAATTAAAAAGCTGCCAGTGGCTGGGTGTGGGCCATTGGCAAACAATTCTTCTATGCTGGGCGCGCGCTGTGATTGTGCGAGGCCCAGGCTGAATTGTTGAGTTTGGCTAAAATGCCAGCTAGTGGTAGCGGATAGGTTAAGACTGTCATGGCTGATAGAGCTTCCTGCTTCTGGTGAAATTGTTTGAGAGTCAACGCGCGCGCCAATTTCATAAGACCAGTTGCCGCGTTTGGTTTCCTCCACGATAAAAAAGCCGAGATTGCTAATATCTGATTTGGGAATAAAGGCTTCCTCTCCAATCGCGGCAAAGGTGCTTTCTGCGACTTGCAAACCCAGTGCGCCATTCCATTCCAGTGTGAAAAAGTCGAGTGGGTTATGAATTAATTCAATGCGACCTTCGTAAGCATCATTAGTGAATTTTGTGCCTGCTTCACCGTTTTCCATTTCGGTGTGCTCGTAATCATTGTGACCAAGACGCGCGCTGATTCTTTGGAATCCGTTAAACGGATTATTGAGTTCGCCTTTTAAATCATATCGAGTTTGGTGCATATCGATTCGTACGTACTCGTCGCCATCCGGCGGCACACCGTAATTGTTGTTGAGTGTGTTCACACTCATGCCGATAAAATCTTCACCGCTAATATAAGAAACACCCAAGGTGCCACTGGTGGATTCTGCATCGGTATTGGCAATAAAACCTTTGCTAGCGCTTGCTAAATCTTGCGGAGATTTTTCGGCGTAACCGGGAATCTCCATATCGTCACTTTTGCGTTTAACACCATCGATATGAAAGGCAAAATCGCCTGCCGCGGCATTGAGGCTGCCCACACCTACGGTCTCGTTATTGGCGCTTGCATTGCGCAACTCTATACCACCGCTAAGGGCTTTTGCACCGCCGGTAATAGCGTCTGGCAACTCACTAGGAATGCGGTTATCTAATACATTTACCACGCCGCCAATGGCTCCGCTGCCGTAACGCAAAGCGGCTGGGCCGCGCAGCACTTCAATCTTATTGGCGAGTAATGGCTCAAGGGTTACCGCGTGGTCAGGGCTGGCGGCGGAGGCATCCATGGAGCCAACACTGTCTTGCATGACTTTTACGCGGTTGTCGCTTTGGCCACGAATAATCGGCAGGCCAACACCGGGGCCGAAGCTGGCAGAGCTAACGCCAAGTTGGCCGTTCAGGGTTTCGCCAAGGGTTGATGCAGAGGCGTTTTGTAAATCATCGCCGCTTAATAAATTTACCGGTTTGTTTACCGCTTCAATGCTTTTGGCAAAAGGCGATGCGGTAACGACAACTTCATCCAAGTTATCGGTGGAAAGCTCATCGGCAAAAGCGGGTGAACAGGCAGCGGCAAGCACTACCGCGAGGTAATGTTTCGGGAAGGTTTTCATCTAACTAACTCCAACAGCAAAGAATGCAGCCGTAACGCAACACCAGCAAAAGTCTGCGAATACAGCAATCAAAAATTAAGGTTTAGTGGCTGTGGAATTGAGTGGGTGGGGCGCGAATGTGGGTAAAAGGCGTGGCGATGTGAGGGCTAGCAGAAACGCTAAAATTTAGCGGCAAAGCGGCGGCCAATACAATCAGTACAGGAGCCAGCTTGCTGAAAAGAGTTTTATCAAGTCCGCTGACTTGTTGGCAAATAGCACAAGTATCATCTGCAGGGACAAAAACGCCATGCCCATGCCCCGCCTCTAAAACTGAGGTGAGCAGCAAAACGGCCGCTGCAGCAATTAGCCATAGGCGCAGTTTCGGGGTGGATTGGCGGATGAATCTAAACATAGGGCGCAATCTAAAGAAGTTTCTTGGATGCCGCAAGCGTTATGTTATAACAATTGCAAAAAAGAGTACTTTAACGGAAGCTAGCAGCAAATCATGACTCTTTTATGTATTGGCAAGCGAGGGCGCTAGATGTTCTGGGCAATATTAATTCTCACGCTATTTGTCGTGGCGTTCGGCTTGGCGATATATCGTATTGATAAAAATGCAAAAGCCAAGTACGAGAAGAATTTTAATCCCAATGAATGGCAGCTTCCTGGCCATATTGAATTGCCCGCTCCAGTTGAATCTCAGTTAAAGATACAGCCACAACCTCAGTCTTCTTTGCCAGCCGCAAATGTAAAAGTAACCCATGAAACCAAACCATCGGTTTATAGCGGAGCGCAATGCACTTTTTATAAGGCGCTAGAGGCTGCGTTGGAGAGTGAGTTCGCTTTGCTCACAAATATTAATGCGGCAGATGTAATAGCAGTAGTTGCTAGTAATACCTTGGCGACACAGGCTGCGCTTAATAATTTAACAGGTAAGCAATTCGCTTTTGTTGTGTGCGATAAAGTACAACTTACCGCGTTGTGTGTAATTGATTTTGGATGTGCGGTAGATGTTCAATTAAAAGCCGTCTGTGAAAGTGCGCGACTACCTTTGATGAGTTTTAACGCCCTGACAGATTATGATTCGCCATTGCTGCGTGCAAAAATACTAAATGCTATTGGGTTAAAAGATTCTCGTGCGGAATTAAACAATGAATCTGCGCTAGATATTGTAGATGAGCAGCCTGTTAATAATTTGAAAGACAATGGTATTGATTTGGTGTTGTGCCCAGACTGTTCGGCAGTGATGTTAAAGCGCAAAGCCAAGAATGGCGAAAATGCGGGTAAGTTGTTTTGGATTTGTTCGACTTATCCTAAGTGCCGAGGAATGTTGCCGGTAAAATAATATTGTCGTTTGGAAAAGCCACCTTTGGCTTTTCCAAACGACATTTAAAGACCCATTTAAAAATCCAAATACTTCGAATTATCCCCTGCTACATATTGAGTACCATCTGCGGCAAATGCATAGCTCATGCTTAAGCCTGAATTGCCATATCCGTCAAAATAAGACAATTTGAAGTTGTGCTGGCCTGCACTTAAATTTACATGGCAGATGTCGGTGGTGAAGGGGCGGTCGTGTGTCCATTCGCAGATTTTTTTACCATCCACACTAAAAACAAAGCCGTCATCGCTGCCCACATAAAACACATAATCGCCGGTCTTTTTAACGAGAAAAGGCGCATTTATATCCACAAAAAAATCACCGCTGTAACCAATATCCCCCAGTTTTGGGTGGCGAAAGCGGCTATTATCAACGAGATTCAGATGGTCAAGTTTAACCGTCTTGCTCATTTCAATATCGCGTGCTTGATGAATGTCGGTAATCGTTGTGCGATTTTTACTAATAACCACATTAAATACATCAGCAACATAGGGCGGTGTAATACGATAAATAATGGCAACCGTAACTGCCGCCAATAAAATGGAAAAGACAGTGTTTTTATTAAATGGCTTAGTTTTCATTAACGCACCACCTGTAATTTCCAAAAGCTAAACCAGTTGCGCATTTCAAACTGATCTTCAGTCATCCCAATGCCGTAAGTAAAAGGTGCAAAGAAAGCGAATACCGCAATTACCAAGGCTATATACAGGCTCAAGTTAATCCAAAGGTGTTTATTGTTGGCGAGAATATCCTCGCGGTAAATGTAGCTAAAGACGAGAGCTAGGTTGAGCATGCCAAATACTAGCGGCACTAAATAATGATAAATATACATAACGCGTTCAATTTGTAAAATCGCAATCATGTAAAACATATAGAGCGAAGTGAGAGCGCAAATCCAATAGAATAACGGCGTATTTTTTTCTTTCTGGCCGTAAATAAATTTACTCATAATAAGGCCGAGGCTTAAAACGATTCCCGCTAGCACGCTAAACCAAATAACTGGGTTGGCGACTATATTCATGTAGCGTACTTCTACTCTTCCATCTATGGTGTCTTTATCCCAACGGTAGCTAATGGTCTTTTTCCCGAGTACCCAATCCATTGCAAAGCTGCCATTTTCATCGGGCTTGCATTCATCTAGCTTGGGCACGCCTGGCGCATATTCGCTCATGTATTTAAAATTGTCGCGCATACCTATAACAAAAGTGGAAGGGCTCCAAGTGTCGCCACGTTGAATAGCCTGTAAATATTCTGGTGAGGCTTTATAGGTTTTACCGGCAACCACTTTGGTGCCCATGCCGATATGAATATAAAACACACTCAGAAATACCAACATCAGAGGAACTACGCCAGTGGGTACGGTGATGATCAAACGTTTTACAAGTTCGCGATAATTATAGGATTGAATATTTTTCCATTGGTCTATACCAAACAGCATAACAAACAATAATAGTTCAATGGCGCTAGTGACTTTTACGCTCATGCCTAAACCAATGATTACACCTAAGAGCGCATAGTCTTTTAAGCGAATAGGTGTGCCGCGCGTAACCACATTTACAAAACAATAGAGCTCAGCTAACACAAAAAATAATTGGATACCTTCTAGCATGGCGGCGCGCGCTTGAATCACCAGTGCATTATCAAAAATAATAAAGCTGCTGAATAAAAACGCGATGAGTTGATGCTGTGTAATGCGATGCAATATGCCGTAAAAAAATAAAACTGAGAGGGCCATAAGTACAACGGAAGGCCAGCGATAGCCCGTGTATTTCATACCCGCCGGCGTATCCGAACCTTCAATATGATCGGTTTGGGTGAATCTTTGTTTGTCGATGTTGGCATTCGGGTCAATTACCGCTTCTGCCAAGCCCATGAGCATCTTGCCCAAGGGTGGGTGCGGTTCCATATACATAACGCCTTGCACGTGTTTTTCGGCCGAGGCGACATGGTAGTTCTCATCCCAAAACATGGCGCTGGGAGTACCGTAGTATGTGAAGTAAATGCCAAAGGAACAGAGCAGCAAAATAAGTGGGTAAATATTCTTTAACGTTAATGCGTAAAGATTCGTCGCAAATTGTTGTAGTTTATTGGGCATGGTAATGGCGCTTTGTGTGATGTAAACGTTGACTGTTGTGCGTAGCGGTTATGGCTTATTGGTTTTATTTGGTACGGTAATATTTGGCGGCAGTACCCACTTCAACCCTGCGGATGAATCTTGCCTTGTTCTCGGCTTGGGTGCAATTGTGTTGCCGTTATCGACGGCCGAGCTCTATACGTGTTCTCCAAGAAAGGTACCCCTTCAAGCTCCCTCTGAAGATTCTGCTTCCATGGGGTTAACTGAGTGAAACATCACTCAATATTCTGTACCTGCTCCCGCATCTGCTCGATCAAAACCTTCAATTCCACCGCTGCTTGAGTTGTATCACTCACAATACTTTTTGATGACAGTGTATTGGCTTCGCGATTCAGTTCTTGCATTAAAAAATCTAAACGGCGACCCAGTGAGTCAGTTTGTTTAAGGCTGCGCTTAACTTCAAGCACATGGGTATCTAAGCGATCCAATTCTTCATCAACATCGGCTTTTTGAGCAAGCATGACGATTTCTTGTTCAAGGCGCTCTGGGTCTAAATCAATTTGCAATGCGGCAAGTTTGGTCTGTAACTTCTCGCGTTGCGTCGCTAGAATTTCTGGCAAGCGCGCGCGTACAGCGAGAACTTGAGCGGAAACTGCATCCAGTCTTTGTAAGATAAGTTGTTCGAGTTCATTACCTTCGCGGGTGCGGTGTTCGATCAATCCGTCCAAGGCGGAATTGAACAGCTTCAAAACAGCGGCTTGCATAGCTTCGCGATCTATTTCTTGTTTTTGAAGCACACCCGGGTACTTAAGGATATCTAAGGCATTGATTGGCGCAGCGGCGGCGCCAAGGAGGTGATTGATTTGTTGTGCGGCCTTGGTGAGTTGGGCGACACGGGTGGTGTTAATACCCAGTTCCGTTTCCTCTTGCTCCCATTGAATGCTCAGGCTGGCCTCTACTTTGCCGCGCTGCAGCGCTTTGCGCATTGAGTCGCGCAAATGGGGTTCAATTTCACGGAAGTCTTCTGGCAGGCGGAAGCTGGGTTCTAGGTAACGGTGATTAACGCTGCGAATCTCCCAAACGACGGTGCCCCAAGAAAGTTTCGCTTCGCGGCGTGCGAAACCGGTCATACTGCGTGGCATAAAAGCTCCTTACATAGCCCTCGGCTTCAAGGCTAAGACTTAATAGGTTGATGACTTGTAGTAGCTAGAACTGGTAGAGTTCGGCTGCTTTTTTAAAGCGTTCGATTGTTTTTTAAAGAGTTCGGCTGTTTTTTAAGTCCAATTATTATAGGTGGATGGTATCACACCTTCCCGATAGTCCATTTAATGCAGTAAGGATTTATCTATGCAACGCCCCAGTGGTCGCAATCCCAATCAACTTCGCGAAATTCGCATCACCCGTCACTACACCAAGCATGCCGAAGGCTCCGTTTTGGTGGAGTTTGGCGATACCAAAGTTATTTGTACCGCCAGTGTGGTGAACAGTGTTCCCAGTTTTTTACGCGGCAAGGGTCAAGGCTGGCTCACCGCTGAATACGGCATGCTACCTCGCTCTACCGGTACCCGTATGGATCGCGAGGCGGCACGTGGTAAGCAACAGGGGCGCACCGTGGAAATTCAACGCTTAATTGGTCGCTCCCTGCGTGCTGCGGTCGATTTAGATGCTTTAGGTGAAAACACTATACATGTTGATTGTGACGTTATTCAGGCAGACGGCGGTACTCGTACTGCGTCTATTACTGGTGCCTGGGTAGCATTAGCCGATGCAATTGCTCATTTAAAAGCTGCGGGTAAGGTTTCGGGCGAGCCGCTTAAACGTGCAATTGCTTCTGTGTCTGTAGGAATTTATCAAGGTGTGCCGGTATTGGATTTGGATTACCCGGAAGATTCCGCCGCCGATACCGACATGAACGTCGTCATGGGGAATGATGGTGGCATTATTGAGATTCAAGGTACCGCTGAAGCTGAACCTTTTACCGAGGAAGAGTTTTCGGCGATGTTAAAACTTGCAAAACAGGGAATTGCTGACTTGCATCGTTTACAGCAAGAAGCTTTAGCGACTAATTAATTTTTTGGAAATGTCCCGTGTTTTTGTTTAAAAAGTGCAGGTTTTTTTGGTTTATATTGATGAATATTCTAGTTAGATTTTGTGACCACAATATTCATCAAACACATATGGTTTACTTGAATATTTAATTCAGTTACTTCAACCCCTAAGCTGCAACAGTACTCGCGCTCTTCTGTAATATTGTTTTTTGTGCTCCCTGAATAAATTGTTTACTATGTATAAATCAAACCTAAAATAAGAGTGCTTTTCATGCGTAAAGTGGTTTACCCCGGTACCTTTGACCCTATTACCAACGGCCATATCGATTTGGTGGAACGCGCCTGTCGGTTATTTGATCGCGTTGTTGTCGCTATTGCAGCGAGTAATCGTAAAAACCCACTCTTCACTATGGATGAGAGAGTTGCACTCGCGCAAGAAACGCTCGCGCATTTACCTAACGTAGAAGTCGTTGGTTTTGATATTTTGTTAGTGGAATTTGTTCGTCAGCAAAACGCTCAAGCTGTAGTTCGCGGCTTGCGTGCGGTTTCTGACTTTGAGTATGAATTCCAGTTGGCTAACATGAATCGCGCTTTGGCACCGACAATGGAAAGCTTATTTCTTACGCCAGCGGAGCACCTCTCTTATATTTCATCATCAATAGTGCGTGAAATTGCTTTTCTCGGTGGGGACGTGAGTCAGTTTGTCGCCAAGCCGGTTGAGATTGCATTGCACAAAAAATTTAATCGTTAAGTGATTTTTCACTACCTATATCCGCATAATGAATTTCCCCCTTCTATCCCTTTATCTTTGCATTTGCTATTCCTCTACCGTTGCTATTGAATCGCTTGGGCGTTTTTTGATTGCTTAACAACTGCATATGCGTCCACACTCGACATAAGTAACTCGGAAGATCGGGGTATAAAAAATTATTTTTTAGCACCAATTAGTTGATCGGCTCGAAAAAGCGCTATCTTAATAGTCACCAATTATTTTCCGGTATAAAACATCAAAAACCTATTTCAAATTGGTTTTATCGACGTGCTTCACGTCAACTTAGTTTTTATCCATGTTGGTTAATATCTTCTACAATCAGGACAAAGATATTTGGGAAATGGATTTTTATTCTGTAATTTAAATTATTGACTGCCGTGTGATCTATTTAGACATAAGCATTCAGTGTGCGGATGTTGTCTGTGAGCAAGAGCAAGAGCAAGAGCAAGAAATCAACTCGTCTTGGAGAAATTCTTTTAGAAAAAGGCTTGTTAAGTGCCGAGCAACTAGACATTGCTGTTCACGAGCAAATTCGGCGCCGACAAGACAAGCGTATTAATGAAGATTTGAATGCAAATACGTCTTTAGGCGAAATTTTAATTGAGTTAGGTTTTATTGATCGCCTTGCATTAAATCGTGGTTTAAATTGGCAATCTGCGCTGCGCAAAATAGCGATTGTGATGTCATTCTGCGCCCCATTAATGACGGCAAGCTATAGCGCCGCTGCCGCCACAATGGGTGCCTTTACGCAGCCAACATTCACAGCCAGATCGAGCGCATCCAGTGCAGACTCAAAAGTAGTACCTTCGTTTACTAAATCATCTAGCAGCAATTCCTCTGCTCCAAACGACAATGCCGCCATTAGTTCAGCTGTAGGATTTGGTGGAGTGCAGAGCAGCGTAAACACCTCTTCCAGTAAATCTTCGGCTGCTCCGGGTAAGGGGGCTAAGCCGGATCTAATCGCGCCTCAAATGCCAAATAAAGTTTCTGTTCTAGCCGCCCTTCATGACCGTGTGCAACTTGCTTGGGCGCCGGCTACAGATAATGTGGCGGTCACTCGCTACAGGATCTATCGTGACCAAATGCAGCTTCAAGAATCAGACAAGATAGAGTTTGTGGATTACAACGTGGCGCCGGGTAAAAGCTATCTGTATGGCGTTAGCGCCGGAGATGCAGTCGGCAATTGGTCTGCCATAAAATCTGTGTTCGTCTTTACAGCTGCTGCGCCCGCCGGCGCTAAAGTGGTTAGTTCATCCTCGGCATCCTCACTTGCCTCATCTTCAAGGTCTTCTGTACCTAATATTGCTTTTAGCAGCTCATCGAAAGCACCTACTTTTACACCGTCATCATCAAGTGCTGCCTCAGTCGTACCTAGTTCTTCTGCATCCAGTGTGTCATCCAAGGCAGTTAGTTCTTCACCTGTATCGTCAACTAGCTCATCAACATCATCTAGCAGTTCATCAAAAGCTGTGTCGTCGTCATCTAGCAGCTCTATAAGTTCTTCCGCTGCAAGCTCAGCGGCTTCAGTAGCGGGCCCGGTCAATCTTAATTGGACGCCGCCTGTTGCTCGTGAAAATGGAAATGTATTGGATATTACTGAGGTGGGTGGATATGAATTGCGATATAGAAAAGTTGCGGAGAATGCATATACCTATGTCACTATCAATGACGCTTGGACAAACACCTATAATTTTGCATGGTTGGAGCGGCCTACGTTTTCCAAATTGCGGCGTTTGATAAAAATGGCCTCTACAGTAACTTCGTCAACTTAGCCCCTAAGTAAAGATTTAACACCGCTCGCGATAATACAGCCGGTAGCTCACCGCACCGGCATGTTTATCGCGATGCAGTTGCAGGCGCAAACACTATATGTTTCGTCAGTCAAGG
>DAOORH010000073.1:0-11088 GCA_035389145.1 Cellvibrio sp. | reverse complement strand
CCTGTTCTAAAACAAAAAGAGGAGGCGCAAATTATGGCACAGGTTTTCTGTGACATCCGAACAAATTTGCCCTTTGCGGCGGCTGAGATTGTGGCATAGTAGTCAACAACTCCCGCACAGACCATCGCTATGCTGCAACAACTTCTATCTGTTACCCAAACCGCCGAACGCTTGCGTGTACGCCCAGACTATGTGCATGAGCTGGTCAAAAAACAGCGCCTCACCTTTATTCACGGCGAACAGTTGGATGCCGCACAAGTGGAAAAGCTCGCCAAGTTGATGGATAAGTTACGCAACAACGGCATAGCGACCTTAGTACAGATTGTGGATGAGAAGGGCAACCTTGAATCTGATTAGTCTTTTGATCCCCCCTTTGAAAAAGGGGGGTTAGGGGGGATTTCACCAGCTCAAATCTGACCCCTCTTTGGCAAAGAGGGGGACTTAGAATGCATACTTAGCTCGCCGCAGGATAATCCGTATAACCCACCGCCGTAGCACCGTAAACGGTTTCCCAATGCACGTCTGCCATAGGTAAATCCCGCTGAAAGCGCGCAAGCAAATCCGGGTTAGAAATATATTTAGAGCCAAATGCTACCGCCGTTGCACCACCTGCATTAATTAAGGCTTCTGCAGATTCCTTGGTAAACTTTTCGTTGGCGATGTAAGCACCACCAAATGCGGCTTTAATCTTGTCGCCAATAGAGTCTTCGCCTTGATATTCGCGCGCACAAATAAACGCGATCTTGCGTTTCCCAAGCTCACTGGCTAAGTAGGTGAATAAGGCCACTGGGTCAGAATCGCCCATGGATTGTCCATCACCGCGCGGTGCTATGTGGAAACCAACGCGCCCTGCACCCCACACAGAGATTACGGCATCGGTAATTTCCAGCGCCAAACGCGCACGGTTTTCAATGCTGCCGCCGTATTGATCGGTGCGGTGATTAGCGCTGTCTTGCAGAAATTGGTCGATCAAATAACCGTTAGCGCCGTGAATCTCAACGCCATCGAAACCGGCAGCCTTGGCATTTTCAGCACCTTTGCGGAATGCCTCCACAATGCCGGGAATCTCACTCGTCTCAAGCGCGCGCGGCGTGACATAGGGCTTTTCTGGGCGGATATGGCTGACATGACCACTTGGGGCTATAGCACTTGGGGCAACGGGCAATTGCCCATTTAAAAAGATAGGGTCTGAAATTCGGCCAACGTGCCAGAGCTGCAGCACAATTTTGCCGCCTTTCTCGTGAACCGCACTGGTGGTTTTTTTCCAGCCTTCCACTTGCTCATCCGACCAGATACCCGGTGTACGCGCGTAACCCACACCCATGGGCGTTACTGCGGTAGCCTCGGAAATAATCAAGCCCGCATTGGTGCGCTGGGAGTAATAGGTGGCAATCAAGCTATTAGGTACTCGGTGATCAGTTCCGGTACCGCGCTGACGAGTGAGCGGAGCCATGACTAGGCGATTCGCCAATTCCAAATCACCAATTTTTACAGATTCAAATAACACAGACATAAAACCGCCTTTTAGAAAAACCCCTTAGGGAATACACGAATAATCAAAATGCGCCAAGAGTAGCGCTAGCAAGGTCTCAATGAGGGGTGCGACGTGAAACTTCAATGCGTACTGCGCAAGTGATTACAAATATCATGATGGATCACCGATACCGCTGCTGATAACCAAATAATCTTGCAAAAGCGGCAAAAACTGCTCAAGGCTTAACCAATTTGGCCGCTAACCCTCTTATCGACAGACCAAAAACCGGAAAGAGGAATTCACAATGATTATCGCCAAGGCGCAGATTGCGATGGCCGCCAGCCATGACTACCGCGAAGAACACCAAATTAGCGAAAAACTCGATTTTTGGCTCACCACTCAACAAACCACTGCAACTACCACTGAAGAAGCGCCCAAACCGCGTTGGGATGAACAGGTAACCATCTCAGCACGCGGCTTTTCCCTGTTAGAAATGCAGCGCAGCCGCCAAAGCTTGGATCTCAATACCCAAATGGATTCGCGCTCACGCATCAACTTAATAATTTTGCAGCGCCTCTATGAAGCCATCACTGGCAGAAAAATGGATCTTATTGACCCATCGACATTAGCATCGAATGGCGAAGCACAACCTCTGGCAGTAGAAGGCGCCCCCTCACAAACATCCGCGGCGCCAGCAGCAGACTCCGCTGGATTCGGGATGGTTTACCAACGCCATGAACGCTACCAAGAGCAGGAGAAAATGCAATTCAAGGCTGAAGGCGTTATTCAAACGCAGGATGGCCGCGAAATCGCTTTTTCAACTTCGCTTAGCATGAGCCGCAATTACGTGGAGGAATCCAACCTTATAGTCCGCGCAGGCGATGCCAAAAAAATTGACCCACTGGTCATCAACTTTGATGGCAAGGGCGCAGAACTCAGCCAAACGAAATTCACATTCGATTTAGATTCCAACGGCAGCGAAGAACAGCTCGCCAGCCTAAAATCTGGCAGCGGCTTTTTAGCACTGGATCGCAATGGCGACGGCACTATCAACAACGGCAGCGAACTCTTCGGCCCCAATAGCGGTAAAGGTTTTGCCGAGTTGGCGCGATTTGATGAAGACGGAAATCATTTTATTGACGAAGGCGACAGCATTTACAACAAGCTGCGCATTTGGAGTTTTAACGAAGACGGCTCAAGCCAATTGGTGGCACTTGGCGATAACCAAATCGGCGCGATTTTTTTAGGCCATTTGACAACACCTTTTCAACTCAAAGACGAAAAAAATAATCCCCTCGGCGAAATCGCCAATAGCGGAATTTATATTAAAGAAAATGGGCAGACAGGCGTGGTGCAGGAAATTAATTTGACGGTGTAACTAAAACCACTTAACTAATTTTTTAACAGGGATTTTGTTAAATTGAGCTAAATAGTTTTATTTATACCCGCACTCTGCCAACAATAGTTCCTCTTTAACAAACCAAACGCTATCGCTAACAGCCAACGAAGCATTGATTGCGCTGCGCAACCAGGTTGATGTGTACACAAATCTATACACCCACGGCGAATTGCTGGTCAGGCGTTCGTCGAATCATAAAAAAGGCAGCCCCTTTTTCTCATCTTTCGGTAAAAATATGCCGCAATCCCATTTATCGCTCCACGCATTTTCAGGATATTTCGGTGGAACTACGCGCATCTCCAAACATTGAGGTGTTAGGCCAATTGGTACTGCTTAATTATTATTTATAAAAGCCGCTAAAAATCACACAACAGGAGTCATCTAGCGAGAGCCTAGCACTGTGAGAATAGATGATGCTTATTAATTTAGACATGCCAATATTTAAGTACGCATCGCGTTCCTTAGCCACTTTGGTTGCAGTGGGTTTTTTCTCCGGTTGCAAAAAGCAAATAGTCTTTTGTAAAGCCATCCACTCATTTAATCGATTAGTGGATGGCAATATCGCTACTGAACAGTCGCTTTAATATCATTTATAGCTTGGTTGAAAGGCGTAACAAAATCGCTGTGATGAGAACCCATTTCTATCGGATTCACCTCAACACTTGCTGTGATCATGTAGCCCGATTTTACTTTCTTCTGCGTCAACTCCGCGCTGTAATTAAATTTTGCTCTATACAAAGACAAACCAGAACCTTTGGGTTTCACACCAAAATTATTCTTGCGCAAAATTGCTTGTAATTGCGCCAAGGGAAGTTTGGAATGAAATGTTTCTGTTTGAATAATGGATTTCGCATTCAATAAAGCCAAGATGCTAATTTCACTAGCTTCCATTTGCTCAACCGTTTGAGTTCCATCCAGCGACAATGAAGCTGGAAGATCCCGTGAGTAAAAGCCATCAATTGCTTTATATTCACAATGTAAGTGCTGGTTTTGGGGCTGGCAGTTAGCAGAAATTTTATACTCAAGATATGTATCGAAGAGACGATGTGGGTGGCGAATGTTCATTCCCGAACGCAGAATATAGGTTGATTTTTCGTCAGGCGATTTTTGTGATTTCACATACTTACGCACGGATTTATTTTCTTTGTCTTCATTCGATAGCGTAAAAATTTTATCCTGCTGGGTCTGCACATCCTCCCCAGCAATGAGTGGCCTATCAATCGAAAAAATAACGCCCTTAACCTGCATCGGATAAATTTTAGGTTGGATCTGTTCAACAGCAATTTGGTCAGGAGTTTTTTTGTCCTGGTTCTGATTTACAACAAGTTCTTCTGATGATGTTTGCAGTGGTTTGCAGTGGGGAGCGGTCGTGGCGTTCCGCGAAACTTGAAAAGATTCACGTTGAACCATATCTGGCTCCACCACTCTTTTGGCACCCGCAAGTCGTTGCGCTTCCACGTTACAAACGTCGCCGGGATAAACAACATACTTCAAGTGGTAATCTTTATCGGTGGCATTCAAGGTATAGGTAACTTGGCACGCGTTAGTCATCGTTTGCCTATTTCCGTGCTGTCTTTTAAAGACATAATTCACCGTAAAGCTCGTGCTTTCGCCACGTTTAACCTTAACCTCTTTTAAGGTTTCATCTTTCTCCATGACCGCGAGCCTTGGGCCTTCACAAAGTTCGGGCTTTTCGTAAATAGTGATTTCTTTTTCACCTTGGGGAAGCTCAAATTTGATGGTACTCAGATCGCCAGTAGCCGGCGGCATGTACGTATTGGTGGCACAACTAGATAACATTAATGAGGTGACCGCCATAAAATGAAAGCCAATTTTTGAAACCGTAGACATCTTCCCTATTACTCCCATGTAAGAATTCTTAATCAAATAACGTTTTATAGATAGCTCCAATCACCACTCAGTAGCTTCACGATAAGGAAACCGCGCGTTTGACGCTCCTGTCAATGAAGGACAATTGTTGATTGTGGGTACAGGTTTTTTTACTGAGAAATTTATCGAGGCGAATCTTCATTCCTTCGATCACATGAGTTTCTAAAAGTTTCGGTCTGCCTTCAACACCGGGTGTATTAGCGATTCAGTGCATTTTAAAATGGCATATGCCAAAATTTCCATATTTTCTTCTTTGTTGCTTAGAACGGTTATTAGTCAAAACTACTTTGAGAAACGCCATTTGTAAGCCCAGAAGTGTCCTGACTCGAAACAAATTACGTTGAAATGCTTTCCACAAGCGGAACATGAACATTCAAAAATTTCCTCATGCTTTTCTCTATCGAATTCTTTGCTTTGAATGGAAATTTTTCCAAGCTTTTGTAAGTGCTCTGGACTGCTTCCTTTTGTTGCATAGGATTTACAGTAGCAATTGCCAAATTGAATCTGATTAAGTACATCAAAAGCCGAATTACAATTAGATTTTAGATATATATCATTCTCGTCATAATAGACCTTCGCAAAACTTGCTAAATACTTATTAACGTCCTTCGAAAGAGCACGAAGTATTTCAATATCTGTACATTGGTGAATTAATTCAGCTATTTTATCTATAGCTTTTGTGTTTTTAGATTCTAAAACACTAAGTATCGCATCACTTCGCAAAACAATTTCTGAATCCGGAACCGGCTTATAATCTGATTCATTTTTAAGCCTTTCATGAAAATTAATGTTGCTAAATTTTTCATCTGATGACCCTAATTCACAACGATATATTTCGCGGCATTTGGTGCATATGATTAATTTAAAATGGCGGATTCCAACCTTAATTTCTTTTTTTAATTCTTTAACTCTTCCAAGTTCAATCTGATGGTTTAAGTCAAATTTGTAATCATATGGATATGTCTTACAAAGGCAGCCCGATCTATTGAATTTTATATATTTAAGCTTTTCAATCGCGTAGTTTCTATCTAGATAACAGCCTGACTCATTAGATCCCAACTCAATATATTTTGTTCTGCTTTCTATCTCATTTATATATTTAGAAATTTCATACAAGCGTCTAGAGTTGTACATCTTTCTAACTGAAATAGACGCAGAAATGATTTTTGGTACAGAGCCGGAAGTGAAGGCAATAACAAATCTCCCCACATAAAAATACTCAAATGTTTTGCTTCCGAAATAGAAGAGTAAAAAAGTTGTTATGAATTGGAAAAACATCAGTTACGCCTCCTCCATTTTTTCTTCTTTAATATTAAAAATTCCACTCTGATTTAATGCTACCGAGAGCCCAATTATTTTATTCAGTTAACTTTACTCTGACCCCAGATTTCCTGACCCCAGATTTCTTGTTCAGCTTTTAGTGCAGATTTAATGTCTCTACTTCAGTCCTCGATCACTTTATGATAGCCAGTGGATCGATTGGTTTAGGCCCAGCGACAAGCAAAATGGCATCGTCTAATGATCCTGTCTTATTTAAACAGAATGCAGTTATTTTTTTGTGGGCACTATCTTCTTGCACCATCCTCGAAAACCATTCCGGTTTGCTTCGTGAAAACTTATACGCTTCCAGAAAATTTTCCTGGGTAAACATTTCTCGCGCTGCATCCTGTGACTTCAAAATACACCAACATTTTTTGAGGAAAATATTCAGCGAGAATCTAATCGACATTTGCGAAAACTCATGATACGTAAAATCCTTTAAATCATATTCGATGAAATCGTTTGCGAGTGGTGAAAAGTGAACAGCATGACTATTCCAATCGTACTCGGTTGAGGTATAGGTCTGCTTTTTACTTACACCATCAAATATTAGATTCAAACCAAATGGATACAACCAATTCCCATACTTAACCCATGCCTTCTGGGACGCTACGCAATCTGCGGTCAGTTTCAATTTTTTATCGACATGTATGTTTACATATCTATCTATATTTACCATTTCTGAGTCTATCCAATCCTGCATATGCCTTTCAATCGGCTCCTTTAAATTTAATATTTTATTTCTTATAGTATGTATATGAGTGAAGTTTTTCCATCGCCATTTGAACTCTTCATAACGGTCGTCAAGAGATACGACCCACTCAACAACTGTAGCCAACTCTTGGATATGCCTAACATGTAAGAGAGCCATTTTACTTTCGCCAAGAGTGTCAACTACAGCAACATGCTCCTTTATACTTGAAATTGCTTCTAAAATAATCTCAGTCAACGGATGCAGATCAATAGAGTTTATTTTAAAAAATCTCTCCAGCTCTACTGCATACTGTGTAAGACTGTTATTAATTCGTTCTTGGATTTTCACCTTTTCAATATTGAATATTCTAATTATCGTCTCTTCGTAGGCGCCGGATATTGCCGTCATCGGAAGCAATATTTCCATTAGTGAGCTCCATGTAGTAGTAATTACTTTTGTAGGCATTTGATTTGCACAAAGCACAACTAAAAAACCTACAGCAATTAAATTAATTTATAGATTTTTAGGGATGATTTGAGACACCACTTTCAAAATTTCATCAATCGGTACTATGCCTCTTCCTTTTTCTAAGGCCACATCAAATATCGCATTGTCCTTTCCTGTTTGTAAGCATTATTCAGTTCGCTCCTAACTATCGGCTTTCATAGAAGCCAGAGTCCGCCTTGGACACAAAGCGGAAATCTGGTTTAACTGTACACATTTATCTCTATGTGCTCCCAAAGAGTCTTTATCTAGCGCAAACCTAAAAGGCATCTCCAAACTCTTTCCTTCAAGCTTCAAAAAATATTCCTGAACTCTTTCATCCGTCCACTGCGCTTTAATTCTGTTAGATAGCACCAACCTAAAATCTTCATCAAACGAAATTAGGTGGCGATCAAATGCTTTTTCATAAAGTGCATTTAATGCAATGCCGATTTTTGAATTCTCCACTATAACCAACCCCATGAAATATTACATGCTATTACAGAACTGGCTTAGGGCGCTATTGCGCGCAATGGCCGCAGCTCTGCCTGCATGCCTTTGCCGTAGATTGCCTTTACCAAGTATTTGTAAATGTCTTTATCTATTTCGGGAGCGGCGGTTGTGCTGAGTATGTGGGCGTAGTCTTCTGCGGAATAGGCAAGGCCTAGGATGCACCAGTTATCCACCAATAGATGCATTTCTCGTTCGCTGTGTTGGCATTTTTCTATAAGCGCGACGGGGCCTTGGTAATGCCGGTGAGCCGCTGAATGGTCTCGGGGAAATGTTTGAGCATGCTTGTTACCCCTTAGGGAGCTTCGCGGTTAACCGAATGTGTTTTTAACAGCAGTAAGGGTGGTTGCTTATTTAAATCTTCATTTAACAAATCATCCAAGTTATTCAATGTTTGGACGCTGTAATCTACGTTGGGAATGCCAAGGTTATCCATTTTGAGTGGGATTATGCCTGCACTTAAAAAGGTTCCATCGGCATTAAAACGTACTTCGGCAATAATGGACTGAACTAATTTGCCTTTGGTCGATAAGGTTCTGAAACCAATAAAATTTCCGAGTGAATAGAAAATGGGTTTTTGCTTATAGATTTCAAACGGACGAATCACGTGTGGGCCATGACCAAAAACACCACTGGCACCCGCATCAATCACAAACTCAGAAAATTTACGAATATTGCCACGGTACTCATTCATAAAATATTCTTCAGCTTCTGGCGAGCCACCTGCAGATTCCCCTTCGCTGCCGGCATGTACACTTATAAACACTAAACTGGCTTGCTGTTTTGCATTGGCGATATCTAGAGCGATTTGCTTCTCGTTATCCATGGGTGTGAAATGCGTAAGATAGGAGTAACTTAAAAAAATGATTTTTGTTCCGCGCACATCAATCACCGCACTGCTTGATTGTGAGGTGCCAGAAATTTTTATGGCATGAGCTTCAAGCGCTTTTGCCGTGGATTGCAAACCTTCTCTGCCAAAATCCAGGGAGTGATTATTCGCGATAGATAAAACGTTAAACCCCATGTCTTTTAAAAGGCTGGCATAAGCGGTTGGCATACGAAAACTGTAGTAGCCAGATTTACCAGAATCTTTACGCGGCTCGCCCTCATCCGCTAGCACGCCTTCTAAATTTCCAAAGGCTACATCGGCATGCACTAGTGTTTGCGATAATTCAACAATTCGTTTTTGCTGATCTGCATCTGGCAATTTTGTTTTCGGATAATCGGTGCCTAAGACCACATCGCCCACAGCGCGAATAATAATTGGTGTTGCATTTTGAGCAATTGCTTGCGAACTATTGGCCGAGGATATTGCTGATGATGCGTTTACCGATTGAATACTGGAATGCACCTGTTGCGATTGAACAACAGCCTTGGGCGTTTGAGTGTGGGATGGTGAAAGGCTATCGCCCGCGTTTGAACTCATTGAGAAATAGGTAAGGCCGCTCAGCATGGTTAAACAAAAAACGGATGCAACCGCGTAGAGGCCTTTGGTAAAAAAAGGTTTCTGTTTTACAGAGTTTTGGGTTACTGGTTTTTGTTGCGGTGTTTTGAGTAATTCAGCGAGCGCCGCTTTTACATCTTGATCGTTGGGTTCAATTTCAAGATAGAGCTCAAAGGCTTTGCGCGATACTTCATCCTTACCCAATGCCTGTTCGGATTGCAGCACAAGGCGACGGCCAATTTTTGCTAATGTCAGCGCGGATTGTAATTGCCCCTGTTGGCGCTTGTGACTAATTAGCTCGCGCAAACGCACGGAGCTGTGTTTATTAGCGGCGTCTGAAGGAGTTGACATGGGTAATTGTAATTTTTAGTTATCCCTAAGACGTTAAGCACAATCTAGCGCTCAACCTATAACGCAAAAAAAATGGCCAAAGAAAAAATCTTTGGCCATTTTACACAGATTACACTCTGGTCGTCTTATTCAACCGTAACTGATTTGGCTAAATTGCGAGGTTGGTCAACATCCGTACCCTTAATAATTGCCACATAGTAACTCAACAATTGCAAGGGCAAGGTGTAGAGAATGGGCGCTAACCACGGGTGAATATGCGGTACGTTAATGACGCGCATGGTTTCGTCGGATTCGAATTTTGCGTCTACATCTGCAAACACATACAAAATGCCGCCGCGTGCGCGCACTTCTTCAACGTTGGATTTTAATTTTTCCAATAAGTCGTTGTTGGGTGCTACTACGATGATGGGCATGTGCGCATCAATCAACGCGAGTGGGCCGTGTTTTAATTCGCCTGCGGCGTAAGCTTCTGCGTGAATGTAAGAAATTTCTTTTAGCTTTAATGCGCCTTCCATTGCGATGGGGTATTGATCACCACGGCCTAAGAAAAGTGCGTTGTGTTTATCGGCAAATTCTTCTGCAAGTGCTTCAATACCATCCGCCAACTTAAGCGATTCTTCTAGTTTTGCAGGCAGATTTTTTAACGCAGCAACCATTTCTTTTTGGTCTGCTGCAGAGAGGCCGTTGTATTTACCAATGGCTAATACCAACATAGCCAAGCCAACCAATTGCGTAGTAAACGCTTTGGTAGATGCCACGCCAATTTCTGCACCGGCGCGCGTCATAAATGCCAAATCTGATTCGCGCACAAGTGATGAACCCGCAACGTTACAAATAGAAAGGCTGCCTAAATAACCTAGTTCTTTTGCCAAACGCAAAGCCGCAAGTGTATCTGCCGTTTCGCCAGATTGGCTGATGGTGACAACCATGCTGTTGGGTTGTACGAATGATTTGCGGTAGCGGAATTCGCTGGCGATTTCTACGTTGCATGAAATGCCTGAAAAAGTTTCTAACCAATAACGCGCAACCATGGCGGAGTGATAGCTAGTGCCGCAGGCGACGATTTGAATGTGTTTTACTTTTTTAAATAATTCTGCCGCGCCGTTTCCGAAGGTTTCATCCATAACGGATTCATTGCTTAAACGGCCTTCTAATGTATTCAACACAGCGTTGGGCTGTTCGTAAATTTCTTTCAACATGAAGTGGCGATATTGGCCTTTATCGCCTGCGTCGTAACTTGCGGTTGATTCGTGAATTTGGCGCTCAACGGCAACACCGGTGGTATCAAAAATTTTGATGGTGGTGCGCGTGATTTCGGCTACATCGCCTTCTTCCAAGAAAATAAAACGGCGCGTTACTGGCAACAACGCAAGTTGGTCAGAGGCAATAAAGTTTTCGCCAATACCTAAACCAATTACCAAGGGTGAACCAGAGCGCGCAACTACTAAACGAGTCGCATCGTTTTTATCCATCAATACAGTGCCGTAAGCGCCGTGTAATTGTTTTACGGATTTTTGTACTGC
>DAOORH010000072.1:0-11094 GCA_035389145.1 Cellvibrio sp. | reverse complement strand
GCAGGGCAAGCGTGTATTGCGGTTAAAGGGCGGCGATCCCTTTATTTTTGGTCGTGGTGGTGAAGAAATTGAGCTGCTCGCGCAAAATAATATCCCTTTTCAAGTTGTGCCCGGCATCACAGCCGCATCCGGTTGTGCGGCCTATGCTGGTATTCCCTTGACTCATCGTGACTATGCCCAGTCGGTGCGGTTTGTGACAGGGCACTTGAAGTCGGACAAATCTAATCTGGAATGGCCTGAGTTAGCGAATCCAACACAAACCATTGTTTTCTACATGGGTTTGGTGGGATTACGCGACATTTGCGAATCTTTAATTGCTCATGGCCGTGCAGCGACTACGCCTGTTGCACTGATTGAGCGCGGTACAACTCAACACCAGCGAGTATTAATTGCAGATTTGGCGACAATTGCGGATGTAGTGGCATCGCAAGAAGTGCATGCGCCAACGCTATTCATAGTCGGTGATGTGGTGAAGCTTCACGAAAATCTAAAGTGGTTCAAATCTGGCGCATAAGTTGGTAAAGATTTTGCTCGATTAGCCGATATAGTGAACAGGAAGTTATTTTTAGCTTATTTTTTCAGTTCGCAGGTTATTGATATGGTCTACATTCGCCACATTGCTCCTATTGTTGCACCTTCGGTACTCCGAACTGTGGGTGAGCCTGTGCCTGTGCCTGCGGAGCATTCAGTAGCAAGCGATGTGGTTGAAAATGAGTATCTTGCTCGCCCTCAAGTTGAGCGACGGAAACAGAAAGATGATCGCCGCCAACAACGTAAAGATGCACTGCTGGAAACCCGCGCTGGTCGGGATAGACGCAAGAGCAAGCCCACCATCAGCATTTCAATCTAGTCCAATCTTTACCGCCACTGATTTAAACGCGGGTGTTTTACTGCGCGGATCATGGGCGGTGCCAATTAAGACGTTCGCCTCTGGGTAATAAGCCATCACATTGCCGCGCGGTAAATTGAACGCAAATACTTTTACCTGTTTCATTTCGCCGTAGGCGGATTCAAGATTTACCGCATCACCCGCTTTAATGTTCAGTTCTGCAATATCATCCGCATTCATAAGCACCGACCAGCGCGTATCTGTACCGCGATAGGAATCGCTCTCTTCATAAATAATCGAATTAAATTGTCCTTCACTGCGAATGCTCGCGAGCAAAAAAGGATATTCATTGCTGGTCACTGGTGTTGGAGCCGTACCGACTAAAAATTTTGCTTTACCCGATTCCGTTTTAAATTCAGGTTGATCCAATAAGCGATTTTGGATGGTGAATTCTTGCTTGGTTTGCGCAATATCTTTTAATTCAGCCATACCTGGAATAGTTGCAGCTATAGCAGCGCGGATATTGTTGTGCTGTTTAAATTGTGCAAAGTCGAGTGGACAATTTGGTAATAGTTTTTGCGCAAGGTCGCAGAGAATTTGAACTTCTGGGCGAACATTGGCTAAGCGTGTAATCCCACCATCGCTTAAGCGCACATAATTAAACATAGATTCCTGTGTGGTTGGTTGCCATTCTTCATCGCGTGCGCTTACGGGCAAGATTAATGCTTCACTACTTTCCATTCCGGTGACATGGCCACGATTCAATGTAGTGGTTAAAAATGCTTTAAAGCCAATCTTGTCGAGCGCTAGTTGCGCCCATTCGCTGCTAGGTGTTGCTGAAAATAAATTGCCACCCATTAGCAGTGCAGCATCTATTTTTTTATCGAAAGCGGCCTGCAAGCAGGCGAGGGTATCCATGCCTTTTTCACGCGGCAAACTCACGCCAAACACTTTTTCAATCTGTAAAAA
This sequence comes from Cellvibrio sp., assembly GCA_035389145.1. Taxonomy (GTDB): domain Bacteria; phylum Pseudomonadota; class Gammaproteobacteria; order Pseudomonadales; family Cellvibrionaceae; genus Cellvibrio. Next base: position 9,296 of record DAOORH010000072.1, on the reverse strand, counting down.
AACATCTTCCGCTAATACGGGTTTTACGCCCACTGTGCCTATGCCTTGCACATTGCTGTGGCCGCGCAGTGGCAATAAACCGGCGGCAGGTTTACCAATCATGCCGCGCAATAGCGCGAGGTTGGAAATCGCTTCTACGTTTTCTACGCCGTGTAAATGATGGGTAATTCCCATGCCCCAAGCAAACACAGCATGCTTAGATTTAGTGTAGGCCATTGCGATATTGCGAATCTCGGTTTCGCTGACGCCTGTTGTTGCAACAATAGCTTGCCATGAGGTGTTGTTAATATCTTGAGCAAACTTATCAAAGCCTTCGGTGTGCTGTGCAATATAATCTTCAGCAATCGCATTGCTTTCCAGTAATGCTTTGGCGATACCTTTTAACAATAATAAATCGCTGCCGATTTTTGGCTGAATATAATCCGATGCAATCCAAGTGCCGCCACTCAGCATAGATTTGGCACTTTTAGGCACCGCAAAGCGCACCAGCCCCGGTTCTTTTGCAGGATTAATTACAATCACTTGCCCGCCGCGCTCGCGGCAATTTTTTAATTGATGCACAAAGCGTGGGTGGTTAGATGATGGGTTAGCACCAATCACAAAAATACAATCACTCTTGCCAAGTTCCTCTAATGAAATAGTTGCAGTACCGGAACCGATAGAGTTTTGCAAACCAACACCTGTTGCTTGGTGGCAATAATAAGAGCAGTTGTTGACATTGTTGGTGCCGTACAAGCGCGCTAAAAGCTGCAACACAAAACCAGCTTCGTTAGATGAGCGACCAGAGGTATAGAAAAAACTGCGGTCTGGCGTGGTCGCAGCAAAACGCGCTGCCATTAAATCAATCGCCGTGTTCCATTCTATAGGCTCGTATTTATTGCTCGCCGCAGATTTATAAAGCGGCGTATTTAATCGGCCTAAATGTTCTAACTCACAGGCAGATAGCTGCGAAAAATCTTCTAAAGTGTGCGCAAAAATTTCACGGGGAATCGGCGCTTGAATATCGGTAGATTGCGCTTGAATACTTTTATTGCAGACTGAGGGGAATTCATCCATCTCGTTCGTCATGCCGCCACGCTGGCCGCCCATGCCTAAGCCGCAGGCTTTACAGGTATTGTGACTATTGAGTGCTTTCGCTGAATTCAGCAGGCCAATGCGTGCAACGGTTTTTAGCGTGTAGAGAACTTTTTTAGGGCCGCCGCCGACAATATTAATAACGTCTTCTGGTGTAGATTCTGAGTTAGACATAAACAGGCTTCACTGGATTTCACATAGGTCGAGGTTAGGTGCAAATAAGGTAAGAAGCAATAGGTCAAATAGCTTAGTTAAGGGCGTTCTTGAGGCTTTTGTATATGAAGAATTACGGTAGAATCGCCCTCATCTTTCCAATCCTAAAACTAGAACTTATGGCTCATATCCTCATAGTTGAAGACGAACCCTCCATTGCCGATACCCTCTTGTTTGTATTGCAAGGTGAGGGGTTTAGCGTTACCTGGAAAACCTTGGCAGGCGATGCGCTTACACTTTTGCAAACTACAGCCATAGATTTAGTGATTATGGATGTAGGTTTGCCAGACATCACAGGCTTCGAGGCCTGCAAACAGCTACGCAAGCTTTCTAATGTACCGGTGATTTTTCTAACAGCGCGTGGCGATGAATTGGATCGCGTTGTCGGTCTAGAAATTGGTGCAGATGATTATGTGGTTAAGCCTTTTAGCCCCCGTGAAGTGGCTGCGCGTGTAAAAGCAATTTTAAAGCGAGTTATTCCTGCTTCCGTTCCTTCACGTATTGCTGTACAAATTGAACCAACTCCAGAAGTGAAAGCGGAATTTCATATTGATCAAGAACGCTTGCAAATTTTTTATCGCGGCCAGCTTTTACAATTAACGCGAGTGGAATTTAAATTATTACAAGCGCTAGTTGAGCAACCACAGCGAGTATTTAGTCGCGATCAATTATTAACCGCGATGGGTGCAACTGTCGAAGCGGGTTATGACCGCAGTATAGATACGCATATCAAAACGCTGCGCGCGAAATTGCGATTAATAGCCGCCGATGTTGAACCTATTCAAACGCAGCGCGGCTTTGGCTACTCATACCAGCCGGAGAATGTCTAATGTCGCTCAGTGTTAGAATTTTTCTGGTTTACTTTATTTTCGTTTCGCTCAGCGGATACTTTATTTTAAATACGGTATTGGAAGAAATTAAACCGGGTGTACGGCAATCAACGGAAGAGACATTAGTAGATACCGCTAACTTACTCGCTGAGATTTTACGCGAGCCAGTTAAAAACGGCACTTTGCAATCCAGTGATTTTACTCAAACTCTCGCGGCCTATGGTCGCCGGAAGCTTCAAGCAAAAATCTGGGGAATTGACAAAACGGTCGTGAACCACCGTATTTATGTGACTGATAAAAAAGGCATAGTACTTTTGGATTCTACCCATGCAGCAGTAGGCCAAGATTATTCGCATTGGAATGATGTTTATTTAACCTTGCAAGGAAAATATGGCGCGCGTTCTACGGCCGAAATTCCGGGGGATGTTGCATCGAGCATTATGTATATCGCTGCGCCTATTATGGATGGCGATGAAATTATCGGTGTGGTGTCAGTCGCTAAACCCAATCGCAGCCTGCAACCGTTTATCGATCGTTCACGCAATCGTTTAACTATTTTAGGCAGCATTATTATTGCTATAGGTTTATTGGCGGGCATGTTGTTTTCATGGTGGCTTGCTGCCGAGTTGCGCCGCTTGCGCAAATACGCGCTGGCAGTGAGTGCTGGCCAACGCGCGGTATTGCCTGAAAGTAAAATTGCCAGTGGAGAGTTAAATCAACTGGCTAGCGCGTTGGAATCTATGCGCATTGAATTAGACGGCAAAGCTTATATTGAGCGCTATGTGCAAACGCTTGCACATGAATTAAAAAGCCCACTCGCCGGTATTCGCGCTGCTGCTGAGCTATTGCAATCGCCCATGGGTGATGAGCAGCGCACACGATTTATTAACAATATAGATATTGAAAGTATCCGTATGCAGCAACTGATTGAACGCTTACTCAATCTTGCCTTGGTTGAGCAGCAGCAAGAGTTACATGAGCGAAAAGGGATTGCTATTAAACCCTTGTGGGATGAATTAATCGAAGCGCAATCCGCACGTATTCTGCAGCATTGCATTGATTGTAAAAACACTATTGCCGCAGATGTTGTTATTACCGGCGAAACTTTTCTATTGCGCCAAGCTTTTGCGAACTTGCTAGAGAATGCATTGGATTTTACGCCAGACGGCGGCCGCATTCGTATCTTTGCTGAGCGAGATGGCGATCACCAAAAAATCACCATAGAAAATCAAGGCGAACCCATTCCCGATTTTGCATTTGCGCGCTTAACTGAACGGTTTTATTCGTTGCCTCGCCCCGCAACTGGCAAAAAAAGCACGGGCTTAGGTTTAAACTTTGTGCAGGAGGTGGCGGCTTTGCATAATGCGAAGTTACATCTTCGCAATACAGAAATAGGCGTTGAGGCGACTATTATTTTCTAACTTCACACAAACTACACAAACTCCTCACTTATTCTACATAAGCGCCACACGCGCATTCGTCATTATGATCCTGACCCAATAAATATCAGGAGCAACTCATGAAACGCCCTTTACTGTTCAAACTAACCACCATCGCACTACTCATGCTGTTGCTGATGATCCCTATCAGCATGATTAACGGCGTGATTAACGAGCGCACCGCATCCCAGGCACAAGTTGTAGAAGAAATCGCAAAAAGCTCAAGTTATAGTCAAAAACTCGTAGGGCCAGTATTAGTTGTGCCTTATGTTAAAAAGGTAAAAGAATGGAAGGTGGATGCGGATACTAAAGAGCGTTACCAAATTGATGTTGAGGTGAACGGGCAATTATATTTTTTACCCTCAGCATTTGCGGTAGACGGAAAACTCAAAACCGAACGGCTCGCACGGGGCATTTATGAGGCGCGGTTATATTACGCAGACAATAATATCTCTGGGCATTTTGATGTGCCGATAAATTATGGCATTACTGAAAACTTGCCAGATTACGAATTTGATTCACCCTATATTTCCATGGGCATTAAGGATATTCGCGGTATTCAAAATGGTCTTAGCATTCAAATTAATAATGATCGTGTGGATATGCAAGCTGGTTCAAAACTTAAAATTTTGGGCGAGGGCGTACATGCGACTATTAAACATCCCGATCTATCACAAAAATCTATTCTGCATTTTAAATTGAGTTTGCTGCTAAAAGGCACAGAATCGTTGAGTGTGGTACCTATTGGGCGCGATTCTACAGTGAACTTAAGTTCTGATTGGCCGCACCCGAGTTTTATTGGTGATTACTTACCCACTACCCGCGAAATAGATGAGACTGGTTTTACTGCAGCTTGGCGCACCTCTTATTTTTCTAGCAATTTAGAAGAACATTTTAATCATTGTGTATTTTCAGCTGATTGCGAAGCGTTTCAAAGCCGAGTCTTCGGCGTGAGCTTAATTGACCCTGTGGATCAATATGTAAAAAGTGATCGCGCGATTAAGTACGCCATTTTATTTATTGCACTCACCTTCGCCGGTTTCTTTTTTTTTGAAATTCTAAAACGCTTAGCGGTTCACCCTATTCAATATGGTTTGGTTGGCTTGGCCTTGGCGTTATTTTATCTGCTTTTAGTTTCCTTGTCTGAACACATCGCCTTTGCTATGGCTTATTTAATTGCGTCGTCCGCCTGTATTTTATTGATTGGCTTTTACGTCAGTTATGTATTGCACAGCGTTGCGCGCGGCGCCATTTTCTCAGGCTTGCTCGCGTCATTGTATGGATTGCTCTACGGCTTATTGAGTGCAGAAGATTATGCATTGCTTATGGGATCTCTGCTGTTATTCGGTTTGCTGGGTGTATTTATGATCTTAACGCGCAAGTTGGATTGGTATGCAGTGGGTCGCACAGAAAAAGCAGAAGCTTAATGTGTAGATCGGTATTCGCTGCTTGTGCATAAACAAGCAGCGGTTCAACAAACTCGCGTTTAATAAACTACCATTCAATAAATCGTGGATTTTATATGTTGTCGTCTTTTCGTTTAATTCCTGTTGCTGCCATTTTCTTCTTCGGTTTTATTCTCTGGGTTATCGTCGTCTCTGATTTGGGTGGCCCTAATGTTTTGATAGATAGCGTTCGTGCAATTCCTTACGGCGATAAGCTTGGGCATATGGGATTGTATGCTGTGCTTGCGCTGCTCGTTAATCTCTCTTTGAAACCACGCAAACAAAAATATCTTGGCTTACCTTTAGGTTGCGCCTTGGTTCTAGTGTTTGCGTTGTTAGAAGAATTGTCGCAATACTTTTTTCCTTCAACCCGAATGCTCGATATTCAAGATGCCTTGGCAGATATGATTGGGGTTTATCTCGCGGCTTGGATGTCGGAAAAACTACGATTTTTATTCAACTAAGAAGCTATTTTGGTCTGTAAATCTCGGTGTTAAACATAGGGGTAGTGGGCAAGTGTTCGCTTGGCTGCAACTAGTCTTTCGGGCTCATGGGTCTTTGTCATTTATTTAAATGCGAGAGATTTAAGATTTTTTGATTGACTTTGTTTCATGTGCAATATATTGTTGGCATATGACAACAAATAATTTAAATCTAAGCGGAGATGAGCTGCTCGTAATGCTTGCAGCACTCTCTAACCCTCATAGGCTGCGAATCATTGCGGTCTTGGCCACTGGCGGTCGTAATTATGTGAGCCAGCTTGCGCGTGAGATAGGCATTAGTCGCCCGTTACTGCAGCTACATCTTCAAAAGCTGACGGATGCTGGTCTTGTGACAAGCAAGCTTGAGTTATCTCAAGATGGCAAAGCGCTTAATTATTACGAAGTCACCAGCTTCGCCATCGAACTTAGCCCAGCCGTTATCGCTGAGGCTGCACAAACTCTATTTATTAACCCCGAACCTTAGAGGCTCTTATGTCCGAAAACATTTTCTTTGCTGCATTCTTTTTCCCATCTTTGGCGGCTGTACTCATTTTTTGCACCAAATATGTAGCTGCCATTCTTCAGGCGAAAGTTCGTCTCGCCCAAGATGAGGCATATCGGGAGGTGGCTATTAAGGCTACAGCGGCTCAAGCAGAAACAGCGGCTGCAGTCTCGCATTTAGGCGTTACCCTCACGGAAATTCAATCTCGGCTTGCCGTGCTTGAGAAAATTTTAAAGGAAGTTGAGTAGCTAACAGCTGTTCGATTTCAAGCACGCCAAACCACATAAGCCATACAAAGGAGTATCAAAATGAGTGAGATTTCGCTATCTCGCCTTTATTTATTAAGAGCGTTGTATCTTTTTATTGTCGTTGGGCTTGGTCTAGCGGTCATGCCAGGCATTATCAGCCATGCCCATCAGTGGGGGCTTATGGAGGGGGTGGTTAACGCTATGCTAGCGGCATTTTGGGTTCTATCCATGGTGGGGTTGCGATATCCATTGCAGATGCCACCCATCCTCTTTTGGGAGTTGTTATGGAAGCTAGTGTGGCTGATATCGGTCGCAATGCCGCTTTGGTTGTCTGGGCAGATGGATGAGGCAACCTGGCAGATGGCGATAGGTATCTTGATGGTTGTGATTATCCCATTTGCTATCCCTTGGTCTTACGTATGGGCGAACTATGTGCGAAAGCCTAGCGATCGCTGGCGCTGACTTAACTTGCCGTGCTTCAAGTGATATTTGAAATCTGTCGCCAAGGTGCGAAACACATTTTTTCAAACAACATTCAACACCATTAATGGCAAAAGAAAACTCAAGGATATTGCTATGGCTCATCTCGTGCTTGCCTCGGATGCCCCTCTATTGGCACATCTCGCTGCCGACACTATTTTATATCTTCATATTGCTGGAGGCGGTTTGGGTATTGTCTCTGGCATGGCGGCACTTTTTGCACCGAAAGGTAGTCGGCTGCACCGTATCAGCGGCATCATATTTTTTTATTCGATGTGCATTGCATATCTGATTGGTGCTGGTGTTGCGCCGTTTTTAGATGTTGGTCAGCGGCCCAACTTCATTGCTGGAGTGTTTGCTTTTTACTTGACCGTGACCTCTTGGCAAACCATTCGATGCAAAGAGCGCAGCATTCACTGGATGCATTTCGTTGGACTTTTTATTGCGCTAGGTACAGCTATCGCAGGCGCAGTTTTCATACAGCTAGCTAAGAGTGATGCCTCTGGCACGATTGATGGATCGCCTCCTCAAGCATTTTATGTATTTTTAGTCTTGGGTGTTATCGCAAGTATAGATGATTTGATTGTTATCTTGCGTCGTGGCGTTTCCGGTTCTGCGCGTATAGTTCGGCATCTTTGGCGTATGTGTGCGGCCTTATTTTTTGCGACAGGCTCTTTTTTTATGGGGCAGCCCCAAGTTTTTCCGGAGTCCCTGCGTGGCTCAATAATACTGGTTATTCCTGTGTTATTGCCGCTGCTTTTCATGATGTTCTGGGTGGTGCGCCTTTCGTTTAAGTCATGGAGAGTGCGTAGAAAAACTCATTTACCTCAAGTTATCAAATAGTCAAAAGGAAATTATTTTATGAACTCAAAGAAACATATTTTATTTGTGAAAAGTTTATTTTTATCCTTGTTTATTTTATGCGTTAGTTCTGTTTTTGCGGCTGATAGCAATCAATCTCAACTTGAAGAGGGAGTTTCGGCTTTTAATGATGGGGATTACAAGAAGGCTGAAAATTATTTCTTGCTAAAATTAAACAATAAAAACTTAAAAAATGAATCATTAATGTATCTCAGTAAAATTAGTCTAGTAAAAAACGATTCTGAATCTGCGGTTAATTATATTGAGCAAGCATTATTGATGGAGCCAACCAATGCTGAGGAGCTTCTTCTTTCGGGTGATGCTTATTGCGCTCAAGCCCAAAAATCTTCGATCTTTACAGCGCTGAAATTGGCTAAAAAATGTATTGCGCAATACGATACTGCTGTTAGCCAGTATCCTGATAATATTGCAGCATTAGTGTCATCGGTTAAGTTTCACCTTGGTGCACCTTCAATTGCTGGTGGCTCAACAAAAAAAGGAAATGAGTTCCTGGTGCGCTTGTCGCAACTATCGCCAGAAGATGCGGATACCTATAAAGTGCTATCTCTTGAAAAAGAAGGCCGCGCCAGTGATGCATTAGCCTTGGCGGATAAGCTCGCTAAAAATGGATTTAAATCTGCAGAAAATCAATATGAAGTTGCACGTTACTTTAAAGAGAGAAAGCTCTATATAAAAGCTAAGGAACTCTTCGAGCCTTTGTTGACATGGAAGGAAACTCAAAAAAACAAATGGTTCCTTAACGATAGCTTGCTGCAGCTAGGAGAGATTTTTATTGCCGAGGGGGCTGATATTAATCAAGGGATTAAATTGATTGAAAGCTACAAGAAGAAAAATACTAATTCGCATGATGTTCATTATTTTTGGTCAACATGGAGCTTGGCAAAAGGCTATAAAGCCATAGGGCAAAAAGATAAGTATGATGTGTTAGTTAGAAACATTAAGTCAGAAGACTACAAGAAAAATAGCGCTTTTGCTAAAGAGTTTGAATCCAATATCTAGCTGTTATGAGAGCTATTTGATGAATCAATTATTTGATGCGAATTTATCAAGAGCAGCGTGCGACGAGAGATAAGGTTTAATGTGGGAAGTGGGTTTAGCTGTGTTTGTCTTAGTCGAGGAATTGTCGCAATACTTTTTCCCTTCAATCCGAATGCTCGATATTCAAGATGCCTTGGCAGATATGGTTGGAGTTTATTTGGCGGCTTGGGTTTACTCTAAGCTGCAGATGAATGAACGGAATAAATAATCTTTTATAGAGGGAGCTTAAGGGTTCTGGGAACTTAAGGGGGGAACTGCTATCTTATTGCGTTGTTGAGCTTTCATTAACAACGTAAAAAAGGATTCGTATGGCACTTTTCTCTGTCCCTTTCTCTTTCTCGTCTTGGTACACACCTAAGCATTTTTCACTGTTGGGCATTGCTTTGTGTTTAACCCCACTTACGTTTGCAGCGGATCTACAGCCTGCAATAACAGCGTTTAATGAAGCGCATTACTCAAAAGCCAAACCGCTATTTGAGGCGGCTGCAAAAGATACCGCTACGAAAAATGATGCCCTTTATTATCTTGGCCGCATTGCGTTTGAAGCACGTGATGCAGACAAAGCTAAAGATTATTTAGAGCAATCTGTAGAGGTAGAGCCCAATAGTTCGGATGAATATTATTGGCTGGGGGCTGTTTATGGTGAGCTCGCAAAAAAAAATA
>DAOORH010000071.1:0-11163 GCA_035389145.1 Cellvibrio sp. | reverse complement strand
CGGTGTAGCTGGTGCGGCTCATTAACACCAAATTGTTTTTGTATGCTTCTTGAATAATGGCTTTACCATCTACCGCCAGAAAGCTGGGCATATTGGAGAAGTCACCTTTCCAATTCACGATATCAGAGGTGGCATCGGTAATCGCCAAGGAGCGGTCAGTGGTAATACGGCCACCCGCGCCATCGCCATACACAAACACTTGTCGTGACTGCTTATGGTTGCGTTCAGCTAAACGGAAGCCCGCTTCCACTGAGGCAAAAATAGGCATATCCAGCTCATATTTGCCGTCAAAACGTACAGCATCCAAGGTGTCTTCGTTGATGTAGGGGTACTCTTCGTACTGACCCATGCGCAGCGTTGCGGTATCGCTGTAATCTTTATTCAAAGAGAATTTAGGCAAGTTGATGCCATTCAATTGGAACGCGGCTTGTTGATCATCGTCACGATACCAACCATCAGGGTGCGCCGAGTTAACCGGGCCTTTTTTGTACAAGAAGGAACGCGTCAGATGGTTTTTATAAAAACCGGTTGCACCTGAGTGGGATAAATCACCAGAAATAGTCCACTTGTCTTCTGTCCAAGTGGCGTTCACACCGCCAGACAAAATATCGTAATCGGTTGACTGATCGTTGTTCTCAACCTTGAAATCAATCGTTTCAGAGCCTTCGCGACCCACAAAAGTCGCACCCTTGATATAGATATCATCATAGTAACTGGTGTTGTAGACGTTCATGTTTCTAAAGCCTTGCACGCGAATACCGCGCTCAGTGCTTTCCGATTGAAACTTGGAGTAAAAGGCATCTGCCTGAATAGCGAGTTTCTCGTTAGGCTCCCAATCAATGGTGGCCATATAGCCATCGCGATCATCGGTACCGCCTTTTTGTTTTACGAAAAAGCTCTCCGGAGCGTAGACATCTTTACCAGCTACCGACAGCGCCGGTCTGGTGTAGTTGTCGTTTTCAATTTGAGATGCGGCGTTGGGCTGCAGCAATTTGGCGTAGCCAAGACTGACACCCAAGGTTTCATCGAGTAACTTTTTGGAAAATGACAAGGAAAAACGCTTACCGAATGGCTCAACTTCGTAAAGCTCATCGGCCTTATCGTTGAAGTTGCCACGCAAACCGACTTGGATGCTTTGATCATCTTTCATTTTTAGCGGGTTAGCTGTTTTCAGCTCAACCGTACCCGCTACGCCGCCTTCAATAAGCGACGCTTTGGGTGACATGTAAACTTCTACTGAGTTAATCAATTCCGAAGGAAACTGGCTGAACTCCATAGCGCGGGTGCCGTTGGGCGATACCTGCTCGCGGCCATTTAAGGTTGAGAACACAAAGCCCTCACCCATACCGCGCACTTGAATGGTACCCGCCTGACCGCTTGAGCGGGTTACAGTGATACCGGGCAAACGGCTCAAGGAGTCTGCGATAGATTTATCCGGCAGACCGCCAATATCTTCGGCAGAAATGGCCTGCACAATGGTGTCGGCTCTGCGCTTCATATCAATCGCGGTGGCGATGGATTTGGCGTAACCCGTAACGACGACTTATTCAACATCTGAATCTGTTTTTTTCTCTGCTTCTTGCGCGTACACCGCTTGGGTGGCCGCTGCGAATACCAAGCTTGATATCACCAAGCCTAATGGTTTCATATTAAAATTTTTCATCTGCTTAATCTCGACTAGTCATTTAATTTTTGTTGTTCGAACTTAGGCTCCCTCCCAACCTCCCCCTTCTCAAGGGGGAGGTTGGGAGGGGGGTTCAACTATTTCGAATCCACAGTCACAGTTATCGCATCAGCTTTGGTGGTATTCACAGTAAACAAGTAGTCACCTGTCGCTGGAATCTTCAAGGCTATGTTGTCGTTAGAACCCTGAACCAAATCTGTTGCCACACCTATGGCCGCCTCAGGCGCACCGAGGTTTGGATTTGACCAGTTGGTTTCAGCAACTTTAAAGACGTAATCGCCAGCAGAAATCGTCAGTGCGAGTGTGTAGAGACCAGCGCCTTGGTAAACAAAACGGTTACCGGCGGCGGCATCCCAACCTGTTGCTGACACTGTGCCACGGGCATAAATAGGCGTGTTTTTGAACAGATCATCGATATACACCTTCACTACCGGAGCAGCAGGTTTACGGGTGTTCACTTCAAAGCGATAAGTACCCGCCGTGGTGATTTTGATGGGAATGTTGTCATTGCTGCCTTGAGTGATAGGCAATTCACTGCCCAAGGTAACGGCAGACGAGGTACCCATATTGAAGGTACTCCAATCGCTTGAGGCCACTTTGAATACATAGTCACCGGGAACCATCTCCAGCTTAAGTGCGTAGATGCTGTTGCCTTCGTATACCAATTGGTTGCCTACCGCGGCATCCCAACCCGTGGCTGAAACAGTACCGCGTAAATAAACCGCCGTTGCGCCAAAGGTATCTGGGTTAGTCACAGTCAAAATAGGTGCGGTGGTGCTTTGCAAGGCATTCAACTCAAAGCGATAGGTGCCGGCAGTGGCCAAGGTAATTCTCAGGTTGTCGTTAGAGCCCTGAGTCAAGGTTACCGGCGAATCTACAGCGACCACTTGGCTTGAACCCAAGTTTGGCAAGCTCCAGTTAGCCTCTGCAATTTTGAACTCATTGGTTCCGGCAGGAACGTTGAGAACGACTGAGTAGATGCCATTACCTTCGTACTTCATGCGATTGGCTGTAGTGGCATCCCAACCGGCTGGCGATACTCCGCCACGCACATAGATTGCGGTATCACCGAAAGGAACAGGTGGCTCGTAACCAGAGGTTGCGGTTGCGGATAGGCCTGCACCTTGCGCGCCCACTTGCGCTTTAACAAACACCGCCGCCGTGTAAGCAGGAACCATAAAGGTGCCGCCGCCAGTGCCTTCAGTGAAAGTGGCAGTGCGTACCGCATCATCAACAGAGGTTTTTTGCATGCTGTGCAAAGTGAAACCGGCTGAAGTCAGTACGCGTTGCGATACGGCAGTCGCTGAACCGTTAAAGATCACCACAATTGCATCAACAGCAGGGTCTAGGTCAGCGCGATTGGTTTGGGTGCCTGTTACTTTGCCAGCGCCATCATCAATGCTCATCACAATCAGGTTGTCGCGTTGAGTCACACCACCGTCGTGGAAGCCAACGCGATCCATAACATCGGCCGCGGTGGTTAAGCTAAACAGCGGGCTGCTTTTGCTGATTTTTAACAGCTCGTTGAACACATCCGATGACTTTTGAATCAACAGCGGTGTTGGTTTAGCTTGTTCGTCAGCAAAGGCCAAAAGGATATTAGCATCTGAGCTTTCACTTGCAGGCGGTAAGCCCACTTTCCAGTTATTGGTTTGCTTGGTGAAATCCAGCACGTTGAACCAGTCGCCCGCGTTGTAGCTGTTAGACGACATGGATTTAGAACGCAGAATATCGCTGCCCGCTTGAATGAAGGGAATACCTTGGCTCAAGAGCGGTACGGCAAGGGTTAAGCCCTGAATGCGAACACGGTTTTCAATAGTGGTGTTGGCTGGCAGCGCATTGGGTCTGTGCATCCAGTCCCACAGGGTTTCGTTATCGTGTTTTTCAACGTAGTTGATGGCTTCTTGCGGGTCTAGATTGTAAGCGCCTATACCTGCGCTACTCGCTTTAACAGTTTTGCCGGATTTAGAAAGCAACTGGAAATCCGCCAAGTTGCCTACCAGGCCCGCACGTACCGCATCCAATTTTCCGCCGTTAACCAAGGCTAATTCGCGCAATGGATTGCGTGCGCGATCATTGAAGGTGCCAATGCCTGTACCCGCTAAAGGCACTTGCGATGCACGCTCAGCAATGCGGTCGCCCGAGCTGCCGCCGCCGGCTGTCCAAGCTTCAGCATAGAAGTAGTTGTCTGGGTCTACCGCAGTCACAGCTGCTTGTGCAGCCAAGAGTACCGATTTAGGCATGTAGCCAGATTGGTCAAAACGGAAGCTATCCACTTTATAAGCAGAAGCCCATTGCACGAGTGAATCAGTGACAAACTTGCCCGCCATCACGTGTTCAGTGGCGGTATCCGGGCCAGCGCCAGTACCTGTTTCTACTACGCCCGATACTGGGTTTTGACGGAAGTAATAGCCGGGAACAATCTTATCGAAGGTTGAGTTAGCGGTTTTAACACCAGCCGCTGCCATGTGCGGGTAAACCACATCGTAAACCACACGCAAGCCAAGGTTGTGCAACGCCATATTCATAGCGCGAGCTTCTAGAATGCGGGTTACGCCCATTGCATTGGTGGCGTAGCTGCCTTCTGGCGCATTGAAGTGCTCTGGGTCATAGCCCCAATTGAAGGAGTCAAAGTCTTGCAGGGAACCCATTAATGAGCGTTGCTTGTCAGAATCGCCTGCGTACTTTTGCATAACGCTGCGCAGCGTCGCGTTGGGTTTCTCTACACCGTTACACACGATGGCTGAATCGCGAGGGCTTTGCGCCGCACACAATTCAAATACGAAGCTATCCAAATTGATGAGATCAGTAGGGTCTTCTTTGACGGAAGAACCATCGGCAATCGGCAGCAAATGCACGTGGGTCAAGCCAGCATCAGCCAAAGCTTTTAGGTGTTTAACCGGCGCGGCATTGGTATCGGTAAAGGCCAAATATTTACCGCGATGCGCGACTGGCGTACTTTGATCATTTGCGCTGAAATCACGTACGTGAGTTTCGTAAATAGACATGGTTTCAGGTGATGCAACTACGGGCACTACATGATTGTCCCAACCAGCTGGTTTTAAGTCAGCATCGTTCAAATCCACAAACTGTGAATGCAAACCGTTGGTAGACAAGCTGATAGATTCTGGATCGGTGGTTTCCAGCACTTCAGTTTTGTTGGTAAAGGCGTTAAACACAGTTACGCGGAAACGGTAGAACTTGCGATCCAACTCCGCTTTAGGCGCGCTGTAGCTCCAAATACCAGTGACCTTGTCTTCGGTCATGGCTTTGGTGCTTTCAATCGCCAAGGCATTGCTATAGACACGCAACTCAACTTTGCTAGCCGTTGGTGCCCATACCGAAACACCGGCATTGCCCGATGTGTAGGTCACACCGAGCTTGGCTTCGTTGGCATCGTTGGCGCCAGCGGTGTAGAGCGCATCTAACACGTGAGCAGTTTGTAAACGCGTGCCCACCAAGTTGCCGCCTGAGGTTTGGCCAACAATCACCAACTCTTTCTTGAGCAAGCCCTTAATCACGTCTGCACTTAAGCTAAGCGAGTAGGCTTTGTAGTTTTGCAAATGCGGAACTAATGCGCTTTGGCCGCTGGTCACTGAGGTTGAGGATAAAGTCGCAACCACTGTGCCGCCGGCAACAGAACCGTCGTCATTCGCAGTAATTTTTGCACCTTCATTAGCCGCGTAAAGTTTTACGCTGGTGACATCGCGATCCCACAAAACGGTAGAAGCATCAATCCAATGTGCAGCGATATTTGAGATCGCCAATTTAGGTTGTTTAAATTCTTCACACACATCGTTGATACAAATTGGCAAACCGCTGGTGCGGCTATTGCGCAAATCCGCCGGATCGGCGATTACAAAAAAGCGGCGATCAAAGACGCTACCTGTGGTGGCAGTGGCAATCGTTAAATCGTTAGTTTGGCGCGCTTGGCCTGCACTGCGAATAATAAAATTACCGCAAGTGCCGCCTGGAGCGAGCTTCACAACAAAATAGGCTCCGTAGATTGGGTCTGGTGTGCCGCTGGAGAGAACCTGAGATTCATCGCCCCAGCCTGAACTTGGTGTCAGCCACGTTGGGCTGCATGATTGCCAGGTATACAAGGTGTAACCGGCAAAGTTTTTATCTTCTTTGTTGAAATAAATTACCGCTTCATCCGCTGCAACTGTGGCGGGTAAAGTTGGCAATTTAAAATCAGATTTTACGCAAGCACTATCAGGCGTTGCGCGAATAAAACCTTCAGGGCAAGGCGGTGGTGGCGGTGGCGCACCGCAGGAGCCATCGGCTAATACAATTTGAAAATTGCCGCAGGTTTTTATTGGGGTTGTGTCGCTATCGGTGCCGCTTGCACCGCCACATCCGGCAAGGCCTGCAACAATGCAAACCAAAGCGAATAGGCCCAGGACTTTTTGATAATTAAACATCTGTTTCGTCTCCACAATGTTATTTTTTTAAAACTGGCAATGTTAATTTTTTAAAACTGGTAATTTGATTTTTGAAACTAGAAACTTGATTTTTTGAAGCCACAAGCAGCTCAACAAAAACCTACAAGGAATCTAGTGGACAAAAAAGCCAAGACGTTTTCGCATGGCTTTTTAAAAGATCACAAGGCCGAATAGAACTCAGGCAGTAAGAATCTGACAGTAACGAGAAGCATTAACGAGAAGATGTTAAGTTGAGTAGTGTGCGACTCACAACAGCATGCATACGTATTCAGTTGAGTACATACGTATGCAATCACAAAAGCTGACTTGAATAAGGGAACTCTCGCCTCAAAGCTGCACCACCTTCTTTGCACGCAGCTCAATTGCTTGATGATTTAAAGCCTAGCTCTTGAATCTCAATCGCACAGGAAAACAAGGCGCAAATGCAAAAGGCGTCTTAGTAGGTTTTTTTAAAGATCAAATGAGAAAATAAAATGGGATTATTTACAGGAGAGAACACTTAAAATTAATTTCAATTAATGACGAAGACAATATAGGAAGGCAATATAGACCGAAGGTTTTATAGCGAATAGAAAAAAGCGCAGACAAGCTGCGCTAAACAACTAACAGCGAACTTAAGCTAAACCATATACGCACCGACAAAGCTAATGAGGCAATCTTATGGAAGCTTAGAAACTTCTGCAATTAGTTACATACGTATTCATAATGGCGGAGCCGTTACATACGTATGCAATAATTTTTTGAGGAACGCCCGAATCACAACAAGCTCTCAATCTCTTGATAAGCGTGAGTTATACGCGCCGCCCATGCCGCAACCCCCACATTATTGCGAACACCATCTTGACGCATTTCAATCATCGCACTCGGCAAACCGCGACCTTCGCCATGCACGGGAATAGCGTAGTCAAACTCAGTATCAATGGTATAGGGCTCGTTATCACCCACGACAATATCGTCATATTTTTTTAACGCATTAATCAACAGCTTTGCCAAAACTTGATTGCGCCAAAAAGAAATTCCAATATTCCATGGGCGATGTTGATCATTTAAAATAGGTGTAAAACTGTGAATACTTAAAAGAATAGTCGCGTGATTTTCTCGCGCAGCAAGTAATTGATTAATGGCATTGTGATAAGGCGAGAATAAATTATTTACGCGCCACGCGCGATCTTCATCGGTAATATTTTGATTCCGTGGCACTAACAAATCCGCGCTTTGCGCTGGAATAGATTGCGAACTCTGCAGCGGGCGATTGCAATCAATCACCAAGCGCGAGTAGCCGCTTAAAATTAAAGGTGCATCAAGATTTTTGGAAAGCAGCCGCGCAACATCTGCCGCACCGGGGTCCCAGCCTATATGATCATCCAACTGCTCGGGCGTTAACCCGAGATTTTCCAAACAGCGCGGCACACGTTTTGAAGCGTGATCACACACAAGCACAAGCTTACTTGCACCACTGGCGTTGACGATTTCAAATGCGGGCGGCTCATCATTTTCGAGTAAAAAATTTGCAGATTTTTTTATATCAACTGCCATGATCAAACCACTCGCTTAAAACTATTTAATTTTTAAGTTCAACTTTTAACTTCATCCGTCCAGACTTTAAAACCGCTTAAGGTATTGGGGCCAAACACATTGGTAAGCGGAACATCAGTAGCATCTCTACCCTGTGCAATTAATATATGACCAATGCGCGGAATATTATTGCGCGGATCAAACGTATGCCAACTGCCACCGAGATAAGCTTCAAACCACGCGGAAAAATCCATGGGGTTAGGCGAGAATGGTACACCAATATCACCAAGATAACCTGTGCAATAGCGCGCCGGAATATTCATACAGCGACAAAATGCAATCGCAAGATGCGTAAAATCGCGGCACACACCCACGCGCTCATTAAATACTTCCAATGCTGTTTTAGTGGCGCGCGCATGTTGATAGCCAAAGGCAATATGGTTGTGTACGAAATCGCAAATCGCTTGTACACGCGGCCAACCTAAAGGCGTATTACCAAATAATGCCCAAGCTATTTCAATAAGCCGATCGGTTTCGCAATAGCGGCTGCCCAACAAATACACCAAGGTATCCGCAGGTAAATCTTCAACGGCATGTTGCGGCGAAGCGATATGAACAGGATCAGTCAAACCACTATCGTTAATAAGCGCATCCGTAGAAATTCGAAAGCGACCTTGAGGCGCAACTATACGACTGCACCAATTGCCAAAGCCATCGCGGTAAACCGTAATTGGAACTGCAGGTTGAGTAATAATGTGATCGGGAATAACAATATCGGAAGCGCGGGAAAAATGAAGGTTTAAAGTGAGTAACATGGGCGTGGGTTGTGGACAATCGTAAAGTAATTCATAACCAACTCTAATTTGCATTCTTTCATCTCCCAATTTAACCGCCAATTACAGGCGTAGTACAATTAGGATAAACGTTCATGTGCGCACTGACTGTTCGGTAGCACACACATGTTTCTGCAAATAAAAAGGGGTGCCTTTACGGCACCCCTTTTTTGTACTTACTCTGCAACTCACTTTTTTGGTAGCGGCCAAAAACTGCTGTGCACTTTGGTATTGTGAAGGTAGTAAACCGCGTTGTCATGTAACACACTACGATCATACCCATCCCATGCAGGGTATTCCGCCTGATCATTAGTTTCCGCAATCATATTACCCACATAGCCTAACGACGCCTTATTACTCACGCCATTGATTTCAAACAAGTGTAAGCCCGTGTTCAACCAGCGATATTCAACGAAATCTTTTACCACTTCGTTCTTGTATATAATCATCGGCACAGCCACACGAAACTGATCGAAGCCATTTTGTAAAAATGTGAGCGCATGAGGATTATAAAGCGCTTCACTCCAACTCCCGGCATCACCAAAAGTATGATTGCCAATCAATGCTGGGTTAGTGATGTCGCGAATATCAAACAGCGATACTTTTAGACCGGTTGCGCGACCATCCGCATCAGCATCATTCCCCAGTGAAAAAATATAATTATCTCCCAATGGGCGCAGATAAGTGGAGAAACCAGGAATCTCTAGCTGCCCAGCAATTTTTGGATTTTTTGCATCGGCAAGATCAAGTACATAGAGTGGATCTTTGCGCTCAAAGGTAACCACAAATGCGCGGTCACCATTGAATCGCACTGCATAAATGTCTTCTCTTGGTTTACCTATAGCTTCCGGCTGCAATTTATTAGGCAATTGGGCAACCACTTCTAATTCACTACGCCCCCGCACCTTCTGCAATACATTTAATTGATGTATTGGTTCACCCGCTTCGCTGTAATGCGTAGTCACAACACGCAAGGCATTATTATGTTCATCCATACGGTATGAAGGCTGGCTCCAACCTAAAGCACCTTCAACACTACCCGTGCCCTCGTAAGCCACGCCGGTAGCAGTGTAATTGAATTTATGGATAACAGAATAACTTGACCAATTGTCCCACCGGCCTGGATCAGAGCCACCCAGATATAAATTATTGACTGAGCTATAAACACCACTGACATTGCTATTAATACACTCTGAACTCACCATTTTTTGCGATTGCAAATCAATCGTGGTGATATTAATTAAATTAAGGTGCCCATTTTCCGCTGTGATATTTGCCGGGACCAAACAAGAGGTTTTATTTAACGGCTGGCTTTCTGCACCATTAATGGCATAGGTGGGTAATAATTTTTCAAGCGAAGTTTTTTTAATCAAATCTTCATTGACTTCCAACTCAGACTTAGTTGTTGCCGCATAATTTAATGTCGGCAAGGAGGGAAGATAACTGCTGACTAAATATAAGGTGTTGCCAATTTTACGGCTTGCTAATAAATCGCCATCTAAGGTTATTGTCCATGCTTTTGCAGGAACGGCTGGCGTGCGCACATCGTAAATGGCAACCTCAATGCCGTTGTTCATATGTTGAGGTAGTAACAAACGCTTAGCTTCATCGCCGGCTGCGATACTCGTTTGTATGCCATCACTCGCTGTTGATGCTGGCTGCGTTTCAGCTTTAGTAAAGGCAATAAAATTCCACGAGCGACGCACAGTGACTAAGCCACTGGTAGCGGTTGAATCTGACACCAAATACAAATCAGATATATCACCCCATTGCGACGTATCGAGTTTGGTATCGCTGATTTCTTTACTGCTTGCATTGGCTGGGTCGGTTTCAAAAATCTTCAACCCTGCGTTAGGCCCAGCTTCATCATAAACAACAGGGGTTGCGGCATAAATGTAACGGCCATCGTATTTAATGACATCGGCTTCATCAACATTTTCTACTTGTACATTTGTACCTGAAAAGTTGCCTGCACTTTTTGCATCCTCAGCAGTTGCAGTGGGGGCGCCTAAGGTAGTCGTACGCACCAGCTCGTTAAAATTTTTATTTTCTCGCAGGGAAATGCGCAAACCATTTTTTACCAGCTCCGCCAAATCAGTTGGCGATGCCTGCTTCAAAGGGCCAGGCTCTAACTTAGCGGTCTTAAGGCTGGTGTAATCGGTGTTGAGTTGTGATGCCTGAGGCCTAGACGCAGTTGTACCTCCACCCCCGCAAGCAACCAACGGCAAAACAAGGAATAGGGAATAGACAGGCTTTTTCATGATGAACTCCTTCTAACATGCATTAATGATTATTATGTAAGTTTTCATCATGCTATAAGGGATATAAAACAAAATCTGTAATTGAAACGCACAAAATTGTAATAGTTTGTAACAAAATGATTTCAGCGGTACTTCATTCGCAGCACCCTTAAACGCAAAAAGCCAAGCATGAGCTTGGCTTTTTTTATTTTGCGTATTCGCTAAAAATTATTCAGCGTCTACTTCAACCGCCTTAGCAGCAACTGGGCGACCAACAAGCTCAACATAAGCCATTGGTGCTTTATCGCCTGAACGGAAGCCGCATTTCAACACGCGCAAGTAACCACCTGGACGAGTGTTGTAACGTGGACCTAATTCACTGAACAACTTCCCTACGGCTTCTTTGCTGTTCAAACGAGCAAAAGCAAGACGACGGTTAGCAACGC
>DAOORH010000070.1:0-11295 GCA_035389145.1 Cellvibrio sp. | reverse complement strand
GAAAATGCCTGAACAACACTTAATGTATCGGGTATATCGCCCTGAACCGTCAGATCCACTTGATCAACATTACGTTCCCAGATTTGTAAATTTAATTTTAAATTGGCCGGCAGGTGCGAAAAGACTTTTTGTTGGCTCCCTAATGGGCTTGGCCTAGAAAAAAGCTGATCTAACTTGCCAATTTCTATGCGCGCTGCTCGCGCTTCAGAGCGCGCAATTAGCAGCTCGTTTGCCGACTGTGCCAAAGCTGAAGTCTGTCGCTCCAGCTTGTTTTCTTCCCAATACCAGCGCGCTACCGCCGTAAGTTGAAGGCTGGCAACAAAAAGACTTAACGCAGCGGCACCCATAACAATTTGTGAACGCCGCTCAAAAAAATGCCCCCATAAGGATACCACTACACCCGGCCAAGGCTCATTGGTGTACTGCGGCTCATTAACAACCAGCTTTGCAGAAGCCAAGGTAAGGCCTTGCGACCGAGAGAAACGCTGAACTTGCTGTTCGCTAGGTTCCTGCAAATACCACTGACTTGCGCGCAATAGGCCAGCTTGCCAATACTGTAAATCATAGCCGTGATGCGATTTAAATAATTGCAAGCCAGACTCAACCGGTTTAGCCCAAAACAACACTTCAGACAAAAATGTGGGCTTGTACAAACCGCCAAGCTCAGCTGAGGGCGTGCCGCTGAGAAGTAGGTTTATTGCATCTTTATCCCATAACCAAACTTGTGCGTCTCCTTGCTGATGCCAAGCCACAGAATAAGCCGTGTTTGGCCATACACTGAGGGCATCTACTTGATGTTTAAGCGCTTGCTCTCGCTTAGCGCGAGGCACGTTACCTAGACTGATACACGCATACTGGCAATAGTCACGCCCCACCAAAATTTGAGGAATGAAGCTAAGACGAGAAAGGGATTGGGTTTGTTCTGCCGATATAAGCCGTTGTTCAACGGAAAAACGGGTGATCAATCGCTTTTGCAGTGCTTTGAGCCAAATCATCGGGCAGGGTTACTCGTGCAGTCCAGTTGAAATACCAAGCGTTGGCGCCTGAATCCAAGGGCGAAAATTGTACATCATAAACATGAGCAGTAGTATCACCTTGATGCCACCACCAAAAACGAAAGCCGGCAGCAGGAATTGTGGAAAATAGTAGCTCTTCAGTTCCACCCGTAAACTTTGTTAAATCGGATACACGACTAAAAGGCTGTTGTTCGCGCAACGCAAGAATAGTTTGTATATTTTGTTCATTGTTTAAGATGAGCTGCAACGCACCGGCATAGGCTGTATTGACGTTAACAACGGCATTACCTTCATTGCGAAATACTCGTAATATCCAGGCGTCATCCCGAGCTTTGAGCGCAACATCCCAGTCGATAATGCTACGCAACTGTAGGGGTGAGCGAACATACCCGTTCATAGGCGGCGGCATGAGCTCACGACGATAATCGTGCTCTTCTGCCCCCTGCCCTCTTCGTATTCCATCTGGGTCTTGATAGTCGAGCAAGGTGTCTGCAAGACGCTCAGTGGTAATCTGGTTTTTAGCCTGCGCAGCCAGTGAGGCGAAGATTGTTTTATCTGTTAGAAAAGATAATCCGATTAGGCCGCCACGATCTTGCACCATAATGCGGATGCCATCGCCAATATCTAATACAGAGCCATCAAGACGCATAAAGCCTGCTTCAGATGCGACGACTTTTGCTGCTGCACCCGCCATAAAGTCATCCAAACTATCGAACTTAGCCACAGTTTTTGCGCCGCCACTGCCCGGCCATGCGACACCGTCACTGGTTCTCATACCGGTTAAGTAGGTATACACAACCTTGGTTAATGCATCTGTGCTTTTTCTATAGGTTTCTGCATGCTGTTGGCGCAGGCTAGCCTGTTCGCGAACGCGATCTACCCAGATAGAAAATGCACTGGCAGCCATGACCATGATGACAAGAATCCACAGCACCGAAACCAACACAAAACCATTTTGTGCTTGCAGCTTAAAATGCATCACAAAACCCCTTCAATGACGGGCGGCGCGTATTCATTGGGGTTACTTCGCACACTGACAATAAGCTCAATAGGAACAGGCACACTGTTCACATATAAACTAATGGCGCGCGGTAATGCGGTTTTTTTATTGCGTGCAAAAATAGATGTTTGAAGCGGAAAATCGGATAGCCACTGACCGTTATGTAAATACTGCCACGATGCCGATACCGTGCCCGGCCACTCTTTCAGCGTATACCAAGTCATTGCGCCACCTGCTAGCGGTGCCTCACCATAGCGCAACAAAACAAGCCCATTTTTTTGTTCCAAGCTCCATACGATTTTGATAGGAGTCCCGGGTGGCTGACCAGCCAACGACCCCAGGGATAAGCCACTGAATGAGCTTGAGTCACCTGAAAATTGATTATTTTTACCAAACTCGCCATCCACACCATTGATAACACCATGAATAGAATCACGCAACCAACCCTCAAACAACTCCTGTTGCTGCGCCCGCAGTTGCCGGCGCTCTACCGCTTGGTAAGTGCCCGACATGTAAACGAAGCCTTGCATAAGCAAACTGGCCAATAGCGATACCAGCAAAACCACCACCAACATTTCTAGCAGTGTGAAGCCTTGTGAATTTTGGCGATTAGGCTTAGTTAAAAATAATATCGTCAAGAGTTCGCACCTTTTTCACGCCAAGAAGCGACATTTGAAACTCATATATCTGCTTGTTGCCATTGAAAAGAATAACTGTTGCTGGGTATATGGCGGCTTGATTGATAGTTTTTTGGTTTTGTTCATCCAGCGCATCGCCCGTGTACAGAGGCGCTTCGGTTTGCCACTGTATTCGCAGGTCACCCAACTCGGTTTCACCCTTAGGCTGGGTTTCCGGATCAACCATTGCCATAAACTCTACTGCGCTTTCCACCGCAGACGAACGCTGGGTAATTTGGTCTGCGCGCGCGAGTGTTATTAAATTGGTATTAACCCATGCATACAAAGCCGTTGCACCTATCGCAAAAATAGCCATAGCCACAACAGCTTCAAGCAAGGTGAAACCTTTTTGCGATTTTTTCATTGCGCAAGCACCCGACAATCAGGGCTGCGTAACGTGAGGGAATATTGCTGGGAACCTTTTGTGACGTGTATAACGCCGGGATAGGGACAAAAGCCACTAGGCGTAATGAGCAAAGGCTGCTCCATACTTAAAGAGACATTCAAGGGCTCCATGAGCTTCAAGAAAGCTTTAGGGAGAAGCTCTGAGTCTGCGGGATAATTGTTGAATTCCAGACCTCGCCCTTCCGCACGCACATCAAGCGCCAAGGTATTTAGCACTGATCTGAGTTCATTGCGGCTCAAGGATGAGGCCATGCCATCGTACATTTTTTGTAATCCCGGTAAGGCGAGCGAGGTGATTATGCCCATTAATACAAGCACAACCACCATTTCCAGCAGCGTAAAGCCGCGATTATGATTCATTATTATTTAGTAGCAGGGAGGTAGCCTATGTCTTTATTGTCACCATCACCACCTTGTTGACCATCTGCACCCATAGAGTACAGGCTGAAGGGTTCAAACTCGCTGGCGGTGGCAGAGTAGACATATTCTCGCTTCCAAGGATCGAGCGGTACGCCGCCGTCGATGTAAGGCCCATTCCAAAATTGCGCTACGCGTTCATCGGATGGCTTTTGCATTAAAATCTTTAAGCCCTCCTCTTGAGTAGGTAAACGGCCAATATCAAGCCTCAGGGTATGTATTGAACCGCGAATCATTTTAACTTGCGTTTCAGCTGTTTGAATTTTCGCTTTATCCGCCTGACGGAATAAATTAGGGCCAACCAAACCTGCAATTAAACCAATAATTACCAACACCACAATCATTTCTAACAACGTAAAACCGCGCTGAAATGCAGGTGCTCTAGTGTTTGCGCGTGGATTACTTACAGCGGATTTACTTAGGTTTAACTTGTTCATAGCAAAGTGATTACCAAGTTCAAAATAGGTTTATAAAGGGATGTCATTAGCGCTAGTGATAGCCAACATAATGCCAATAATAATGGTGCCCATGACCAAGCCTATAAATAAAATAGCAATTGGCTCAATCAAAATCAGGGCTTTTTTCATGCGTTGCTGGCCTTGTATCGTATAAAGATTCGCCAAGGCGTTCAACATTTCTTCTAGCTTGCCAGAGCGCTCGCCGACTCGGATTAAGTTGTATCCTGTCGCGGTTAGGCATTGATTGGACTCTAGCGCCACCGACAAGGCTTCACCCGCACGAACTGCGTTTTTAACCTTGACCATGCTTTGCTTGCGCGATGGCATACGCACTGATTCTGCGGCCAATTCCAGCGCCATAATAAGCTCTACTCTGTTGCGCACCAACGAAGAAAGTACTTTTGACCAAGAGGCGACATCCGACTGTGATATCCATTCCCCTATAACGGGTAGGCGCTCAATTTTTGAGAGGATTTTTATTTTAATGGCGGGCTGAGACCAACAGAAAATAAACCCGGCAGGAGGTGCTATCAACAATAACAGCAGCAATAAAAAATTCTCATTTGACCATTTACCCGCCGTCAATACTGCCCACGCCAGAAACGGCAAGCTCTCTGAATGCTCTAGCAAATTGGTAAAACTAGGCACAACATAGACAAACATCATCAGCACAGCCGAAACGCCCGACATCACCAAAATAGAGGGGTAGATGAGTGCGTTACGGGTGTCATTGCGAATGGTCAGATCATATTGCATTTGCGTGCAGGCATCGCTCAATGCTGGACCCAACTGCCCAGTCATCTCGCCTGCACGAATAAGATAATTAACATAATTTGGGAAGGGCAGCTTAGACGCAACTATGGCTTGTTCAAACGTACCGCCATGTCGCAAAGTTTTAGACGCTAATTTGAATGCCCATCGCAGCTTGGGGTGCGCCGATGAGACAGCTTGCGCACCTACGGCTTCTGCAGCACTCACACCTGAATTCAGCATTGCTGATAGTTCGTAGAGTGCAGTAATAATATCTTCTGTGCCTAAACGCTGACGGCTTTTAAGATCTTCATCTTGCTTGGCTTGCAGTGGTTCAATCTCAATAACCGTTAGCTGCTGGAGCGATAACTGAGTCACTGCCTCACGTTGCGAATATGCGCTGATTTCGCCACCTAATTCATGGCCACTGGCATCTACTGCGGAGTATTTAAATTGTTGGGTCATACATGCATGCTCGTTACGCGATGCACTTCTTCAACACTGGTGAGCCCTTGCCAGGCTTTAATTAAGCCATCTGTCGCCAAGTCTCTAAAGCCTTCTTCACGCGCTTTTTTCTGCAAATCAGAAAGCGAGGCTTTCGCCAATACCAAATCTCGAATGCCTTCGCCAACGCCTACCAACTCATAAATACCTAAACGACCTCGATAACCGGTGTGTTGACACTGGGCACAACCAACCGCTTTACGCCAATTAGATTGTTGACCTGCAAACAATTTATTAACAAAGGGAGAAACTCGCAACTCTACCGATTCGGATACGACTGCAGGCTCACTACAGTGACATAACCTGCGCACTAATCGCTGCGCTTGCACCGCAATAACCGGCGTTGCAGCCAAGAAAGGTTCAACACCCATATCAATAAGGCGGGTGAATGCGCTCATTGCATCGTTGGTGTGTAATGTAGACAGCACAAGGTGACCCGTTAACGCCGCTTGAACAGCGATTTCCGCCGTTTCAAGATCACGAATCTCACCAATCATAATGACATCAGGATCTTGACGCAGAATAGAGCGCAGAGCAGCAGCAAAGGTGAGGCCTATGTCGCTATGCACTTGCACTTGAGTGATATGCGGCAAGCGGAACTCTACTGGGTCTTCGACCGTGATAATCTTGCGCACGCCATCATTGGATTCGTCCAGTGCGGAATACAAGGTGGTGGATTTACCCGAACCCGTTGGCCCGGTAACCAATAAAATGCCGTGGGGTTGCTGCACCCAGTCCCGCAGTAACAATAAATGATCAGGCAGAAAGCCTAACTTTTCTAACATCATGTCTTGCCGCTCTTTAGGCAGCAGACGCATTACTATAGATTCACCGTTAACACCCGGCAGAGATGAAACACGAATGTCCAACTCTTGCCCGTTAATTCGCATGCCGATACGGCCATCTTGAGGCAAGCGACGCTCAGCAATATCAATCCCGGAAACCAGTTTTAGACGGGATGCAACGGCATAGTATCGCTGTTTAGGGAGCGTTCTCTGCGTAAACATTACGCCATCAATACGATAACGAACGTCAAAGGTATCCGCCTCTGGCTCAATATGAATATCCGACGCGCGCTCTTCCATTGCCTGGGAAATGATGTTGTTAACCAGTTCAATAACCGGCGCTTCTTCCGCCATTTCACGTAAATGCTGAACGTCGGAGTCGATGCTGATATCTGCTCCAAGCTCTTTCTGGCGCGACTTCAAACTATTCAGCAAAGAATCCAACACCTGCGCACGTGACAAGCAATATTCGATAGGTAATAAGGATTTACGTGTAAGCGCTTCATCTAACAACGTTGATAGAGGATCGCGTGCAAGGCAAACAATACGATCATCGGCCTGCCACACCACGGCTTCATGCTGAAGAAACCATTCAATATTTATTTGGAGCGTGTCTATGACGGTAAAAATTTGCTCATCGCTAGGGATTTCAAGATCGCGCCCGATAAGCTTAAAACCTAGCTGAACACTCAAGGCATCTAATAAATTGATTTCAGACACACTGCCCGCACGCATCAATATACCGCCCAAGCGCCCGCCCACTTGGGTTTGGATGACCAGTGCTTTTTCCAGATCACGCTGCTGTATATAGTTACGTTTTAGAAGAATCTGCCCCAATAGCAATAACGACATATCACTATTCGCTGCCGCAAATGGATCGCTGGGGATACTAGCATCGACAGTAGCCAATCATAATCTCCTGAATATGCTCAAATAACATCTGCAAAAGCAGGTTTGCTACGCATAAAAAAATAATACCCAACGGCGACAAGGATAAATGAAACACCATAAAACGCCGCTAAAACTGACCATTCCGGCGCTACGCCTGCAAACAACACAAGCCTTGACTGCTCGATAACGATGACAAGCGGATTCACATACTTTAGAAATTGCAGAGTTTCTGGCAGCCGATCCATTGGGTAAAACACTGGGCTTAAAAATAAAAGCGCGGCCGCAACAAATTGCACTATTTGACGAAGGTCACGCAAAAAAACGCCTAGGCTAGCCAAGAGCCACATAATACCTAAGGTCATCAACATAAAAGGTAAATAAATAAGAGGAATGTATAGCCATGTCCAATACAAAACGTGGCTCATTCCAGCAAATACCACAGTCAAAATCAGCAAGCTGATGAGCAGCTGAAGCGATGTAGACAAAAGTGCTACAACAGACAAAATCTCAGTAGGAAAAATAATTTTTTTAACATAATTTGGGTTAGACAATACCAGTTCTGGCGCTCTGGTTATGCATTCTGAAAAAAATTGGTGCAATATCAAACCTGAAAATATCATTACCGCGAAGCTTGCCAAACTATCCTGCACAGGACCAAGGCTCCACTTTGCCTGCAACACTGCACCAAAAAAGTAGGCATAAATACCCAACATAATAAGTGGCGATAAAACCAGCCAAAAACGCCCCAGTAGCGACCCGGTAAACCGATTCGCAAGATCGCGTTTTACCAATGCCATAATTAAACTTCGTTGCCGCCACAAGAGCGGGAGAGATGATATCAATATATGCTTCAAATCACTTATGCCGCATCAGAATAGGGAGGAAAGAGCGAGAGTTCGCCGCCACGTTAAGGCTGGCGATTCTAGCCCATTAAACTATTAAACTACAGTTAAAAAGGTTTGTGGCGATGAACCTACGGGCATAAAAAAACCCACTGCAGGGGGGTGCAGCGGGTTTTTATTAAATCACCAATTGGATTACAGGATTCATCCTCTTGGCTAATACGGCGAAGTCTCCCTTTCATTACCAAGCCACACCACGCTTCTACGAGTGCTCTTGTCCTTACAATGCCATTATTGTGTATTTTTGCGGCGGCCTCTAGTGGCTAAGTTCGCTATTGTTTGTAGGATATGTCTCACACGCACGCTTAAATCTCGAACATGTGATTCAAGTCGCCAAGGGGTGATGCGGAGTTTATAATCGCCGCCATCTTATAGTTCACTGTAATTACCCTTTTACTGGAATCACTATGGCCGCCAAAAAGAAAGCCGCTGACTTTGAACAGTCGCTCAACGCGCTTGAAGCCCTCGTTAACAAAATGGAACAAGGCGATTTAACGCTGGAAGAATCGCTACAGGCTTTTTCGACCGGCATTCAACTGACGCGCGAATGCCAAACCCGTTTGGCCGAAGCCGAGCAGCAAGTCACCTTACTGTTAGAGCAACAGGGCGAAATCACTTTAACTGCGTTTGATGCGAGCGATGATGAATGACGCTAGTACCCGATTTTATGGCATCAGGCTTCACAGATATGCCCTTCAAGGACTTTGTGCGCGCCAGCCGCGAGCGTGTAGATAGCGCCTTAACTCACTACCTGCCTCTCGACCAAGATCCAACCCAATTGCGCGAGGCTATGCGCTATAGCCTGTTCAACGGCGGCAAGCGTGTACGCCCTACCCTCGCCTACGCCAGTGCTTTGGCTATTAGTAGCGATGCATTAACCACTCACGGCGAGCTATTGAACCGAGTTGCCTGCGCGATAGAAAGCCTTCACTCCTACAGTTTGGTACACGATGATTTGCCCGCTATGGACAACGATGATTTGCGTCGCGGCAAACCCACCTGCCATATCGCTTTTAATCACGCCACCGCAATTCTCGCAGGTGATGCACTACAAACGTTTGCGTTTGAATTATTAAGCGAAGCAGACATTGTTGATGCGAAAACTCAACTCGCTCTTATCTCCCGGCTCGCTAAAGCCTCAGGCGTGCAGGGCATGGTGTTAGGGCAGGCGATTGATTTGGCCGCCGTGGATAAAAACATCGACCTCGCGCAATTAGAAAATATGCATCGCCACAAAACTGGTGCATTGATTCGCGCCAGCGTGAGTATGGGTGCAACGGCTATGGGTGCGAGTGAAGAACAAATAAAAGCACTCGATAATTACGCGGCAGCCATCGGCCTCGCTTTCCAAGTGCAAGATGATATTTTGGATGTAATTGCCGATACCGAAACCTTAGGCAAACAACAAGGCGCGGATATTGCGCGCAACAAGCCGACTTATGTTGCACTCTTAGGATTGGAAGGAGCGCGCACAAAAGCGCACGAATTGCATCAGCAAGCACTTGCGGCACTCAATGAATTTGGTGCGAGTGCAGATTATTTGCGCGCACTCTCGGCTTATATTATTGAGCGTGGGAATTAGTCATGCGTATTCCCAGAATTTTTACATCGCAAGCACTCGCCGCCAACAGCAACTTGGTTTTAGCCGAAGCGCAATCCCATTACCTAAGCAAAGTTCTTCGCATGCAAGCCGGGCGCGAGTTGATTTTATTTAATGGCGAAGGCGGTGAGTACAGCGCGGAAATTTCTGCGGTGCATAAAAAACATGTGGATGTCAGCGTAAAAGAATTATCCGCAGACAATCGTCAATCGCATTTGCAATTGGAATTGGCGATTGGTGTGTCACGCGGTGAGCGCATGGATTGGGTGTTACAAAAAGCGACTGAGCTAGGCGTAACAAAAATCACTCCGCTAATGACTGAGCGCACCGAAGTTAAACTGGGTGGCGAGCGCGCGGATAAAAAAATAGAGCACTGGCAGCAAATTCTGATTAGCGCCTGCGAGCAGTGCCAGCGCAATATCTTGCCGGAATTATCTGAACCCAAATATTTTTCGGATTGGATTGGCGAGTGCAATGCAGACTTGAAATTTGTATTGCATCACCGCGATAACCAAGGTTTACCCGAAAATAAAACCACACAAAGTGTCGCGCTGTTAATTGGCCCAGAAGGCGGTTTGGATGACAACGAAATTGCGCAGGCAATTGCACATCACTTCTCCCCTTTAACCTTGGGGCCACGAGTACTGCGCACTGAGACGGCACCGGTCGCAGCGATTAGTTTGGTGCAGTATTTGTGGGGGGATTTTTAACAGCAAATCCCCCCGGCTACGCCGCCCCACTTTTTCAAAGTGGGTGTCACTCCCTCCCTTTGAAAAAGGGAGGGCTGGGGACGACTGTATGGATACAGGAGGTAAAGTAACGCAGGAGCAGTTACCGAGGGATTTTTTTGGGGAAAGTTAACGCAGATTTTTCTTACAGAATCAACTCTTCAAAAATAAGCGTGCCTCTGGACTGCACGTAATACAGATAAAAAGGCCGAGACAATCCCGGTGTACATGTACCCGACGTAGCTGCTCTTTCGCGATAAGTGACGACTACCTTCACACCATCTTCACCGGCTTCTTCTGCGCGAATCGAATTAAATTCCAAGCGCTGTTTACATGAATCTTGCTCACCCAAATCAAGCAGAACAACTTGACCATCTACAAAATTTTGCGTCGCCAAATTAAAATTTACATAGGCATCGCTGATATCATAAAAATCATTTTCGTTGCGCATGATCTGCAGGCGCTTATCTTCATGTGCGATAAAAGTCGAAGTATCTGTACCCTGCGTAATAACCTGCATCGCTACTGATACCGCGCTTGAACTTGAACTGCTCGAGCTAGGATTATAAGAAGTGGTTCGCTCGCCGCCACAGCCCTGTAAAATTAGCGCAGCCAATAAAACAAAAGCGCCAAATTTAGCGTGAGACGAAAACATGAAATTAATCATTTGCGTGTAAATATTCCAAGAAGGTTTGTTCCATAGCCGTGATGTCTGGAATAAGCGTGTACTCACCTGCCCAAGACACATGCATTAAATCATAACGACGATTTTCTGCATCTTCGCGCTCGCTAATTTCATCTTCACTGACGCGCGCCAAGCGCGGCAAGCCTTGGGTGAGAATAGCAATAAAAGGCAAATCATTATGCAACCCCGTCGTGTTCAATACCGCAAAACGTGCACGGGCATGACTGCTTGGAGTAGGCTCACCATTGAGCGCTTCCAACGATAATAAAGGCACCGTCAGTTCGCGCCACTGAAAATTACCCAAATACCACAAGGGTGCATTTTCTATGGGCTGCACGGGAGATGATGGAATAATTTCCGCCACTGTCACGTTGGGCAACAGAATACTCTGAGCCTGCAACGGAATTAGCAGGCTAGCCACTTCTTGAATTTTTTTCTGTTCGATTCGCTTGGGTGCTCTCATGCGAGGCGCTCCTG
>DAOORH010000069.1:0-11366 GCA_035389145.1 Cellvibrio sp. | reverse complement strand
GCGTTTTTGATACAGCCACCCTCGCTGGCCTCGCCTTTGGCCAAACCGTACTCGCGAAAGCCTGCCGCTGCGCCGGCTTAGAATTCAGTAATAGCGCCGCGCACTCAGCCGCTTATGACGCCGAAAAAACAGCCGATCTATTTTGTTTAATTGTGAACAAGTGGAAAGAGTTTGGCGGCTGGCCGATTGCTGTTTGCGAGGAAGATGAAGAGGCAGAGTGAGTCACGTAGGTTGGGCTGAGGAACGATGCCCAACATGACAATGTGACTGATCAAACAAAAGAATAATACGGACCTTTTATACTTTTTAGCTTCCGGTTATTACTGATAGATGGTCATGTTGGGCATCGCTGCGCTCAGCACCAACCTACGCATCAATTAATTTTTATTTCCGGCAACACTGGCATTTCCAGAATTTGCTTTTCACTTGGCGCAATCACTTCCGCAACACCTTTCGCAATTAATTTTCCATCTTGATTGTGTGCTTCGCAATCCAAAGTAACAATTTTCACGCGCTCTTTAATTTCGCTCACTGTGAGCGTTACTGTCACTGTATCGCCAATTTTTACGGGATGCCTAAAACTCAAGCTTTGATTGCGATAGATAGAACCCGGCCCAGGTAATTGAGTTGCAATTGCGGCAGAAATCAACGCGCCTGTCCACATGCCATGAGCGATTGGCTCACCAAACGGTGTTGTTGCGGCATATGCCTTGTCGAGATGCACGGGGTTTACATCGCCAGAGCAAGCAGCAAATAAAATCACATCTTTTTCAGTAAGCGTTTTACTATAGGTTTTGGAGAGGCCAACGGATAATTCTGCGATGGGGAAATTCTCTAAATGTGTCATGTCAAGCCCTTGGCATTAATCGATAAAAATGCAGTATACCTAAAACGACAAAGCCGAGCATAGGCTCGGCTTTGTTAAAAATGAAATACCGTATTAAAAATGCTCCCAATTTTCTGCTACTGACTTTAGAGCATCACCTGCAGTATAAATTTTCTTACAATCGAAGATGTTCCTCAGTCGTCAACGATTGAAATGATTGCGGGTGGCGCAAATTAAATTCATTTACATGTTGTTTATTAGCAGGGTTAAAACCGGTTTGGCGCAGCTCTGCTATAAATTCGCGGAACTCATGCGAGTCTTTGGTAGCAGTATTGAGGGGCTGGCGTTGCAATGGATGATCGGCCACTATTTTCGCACCGCGTTTAACGCTCGCATCGTGCCCACGATCATCAGTATAATATTGCGACACCATAAGCAAGCGAGTGCCTATGTAACAAGCTTCTTCCAAGTCGTGGGTTACAAAAAAAATCGTGAGCGATAATTCTTCGTGTAGCTCCATTAAATACAATTGCATTTGTTCGCGCGTGTCCGGGTCTAACGCACCGAAAGGTTCATCCATTAATAATATGGGTGGACGTTTCGCTAAGGCCTGCGCAATAGCAACACGCTGCTGCATCCCACCAGACAATTCGTGCGGATATTTATGACGCGCATCCGTAAGGCGTAACTTTTCCAACATGTGCATGGCAAAGTCTTTATTTTCTGGATTATCTCGCCAAGGCAACCACCAAGGTGAATTACCCAAGCGCAAACCGAGCATGACATTATCGAATACGCTGAGATGCGGAAACAACGAATATTTCTGATAGACAATTCCGCGTACAGGATCGGGATGTGACACCGGATTACCATCAATTAAAATGGTGCCTGTATCAGCAACCTCTTGCCCAAGCAGCAAACGCAATAAGGTTGTTTTTCCGCAACCACTAGGGCCAACTACTGTACACAACTCACCGGTGCCAACTTTGAGATCGATATTATCGAGCACCAATTTATCGCCGTAGGATTTATACACATCTTCAATATGTAATTTGATGGGAGAAGAATTCATTTTCCACCTCCGTGATACCAAGGGTAAACTTTTCTACTTAGCAAACGTAAACAATAATCCAGTGTAAAGCCAAGCAAGGTAATCCACGCAACATAGGGGATAATCACATCCATCGCTAAATAGCGGCGCACAAGAAAAATTCTATACCCCAAACCATTTGTCGATGCAATGGCTTCTGCGGCGATTAAAAACAACCAGGCTGCGCCCAAATTTAAACGCAAAGTGTCGATAGAGCGAGGCAACAATTGCGGCAATACTATGCGATAAACATACGCGGAATCTGTGCCCCCCAAGGTTAAGGTTTTCACCAATTGCTCACGCGGTAAGGCTTTGGTGGTGAGATAAATATCACGTAACATTACTGGTGCTGTTCCAATAAAAATTAAGGCAACTTTCGCTATTTCATCGACACCCAGCGTAATAAATAAAATTGGTAGTAGTGCTAAAGGTGGCACCATAGCAACGAAGGTACTGAAGGGCCCACCGATAGACTCCATACCGCTATAGACACCCATATTCATGCCGATCCATACCGCCATGAGATACGCCAAACCAACACCCAAAGCGAGGCGCTGCAAACTCGCCAAACTATCATCCATGAATATATAAGTACCGCTGCGGCGATTCTCTTCAAATATCATGGGCGACATTGTTTTGACCATTTGGGTGATACCAGGCAGTAATTTATCGTTCGGATTTTCGGCGTGGCGAACATCAGAGGCCCACAAATATCCGATCAATAAAAGCACGAAAGGCAAACAGCCCAAGATCACTTTTAACCACTTGGGTTGCTGTGCATGTACGCCCCATAAACGCGGTGATAATTTTCGATTAGAGTTTGCCATCGCGCGCCTGCTCAGTTACGGATATATCGAAACGTAATTTAATATTTTTGGGATCACCAAGCACTTTTGCATTGGGGAATTCGATTCCAATCATATCCACATTTTTTGCGTTAGTGCCAAACAGACCTTTTTCAAAACTGAATTTACGCACCGCATCCATCGTTTTTACCAGCTGCGGATCTACCGCAATATTTACCGCGTCGGCAGGCGTGAAAAACATCTTCGTCGTTAATAACTGTGCATTAAATTCTGCCTCCGTACCACCAGCACTTTTCGCCATAGCGGCAATAGCGTTGCGCTGGGTTTGACCACCGGCAGACATGGCTTTCATGGTTTCATACCAAGCACCGACTAAGGCTTTTTTCAAACGTGGATCAGCATTGGTTTTCACTACCATTAGATCTAAAATCTCACCGGGAATTTTTGAGGAGTCAAATACTAAAGTCGCGCCCTTTTGTTGGCGAACCTGCTGTAGTGGAGGATTCCATGTCACCACAGCAGCTTTTGTTTGTACTGCAAATGCGGCGGCAATATCCGCATCTGATGCATTCAGTATACGCACGTCTCGTTCACTCAAACCATTCATACTCAACGCACGCGCCAGCATGTAGTGCGATACTGAAAGTTCAACCATTAATATGTCGCGACCTTTTAAATCAGCAATCGTTTTACCACCGCGCACCACGATTCCATCATTGCCGTTGGAGTAATCGCCAATAATCAACGCGGTTGAATCTACGCCACCGGCAGCAGGAATGGTCAATGCATCCATATTGGTCATGGTGCAGGCATCGAATTGACCGGTGGTATAAAGATTCACAGATTCGATGTAATCATTCACCAGTGTTAAATCAATTTTGATACCGTTTTTGTCGGCCCATTTTTTTAGGATACCGCTATCTTGTGCGTATTGCCAAGGCTCCCAACCGGTGTAGTGCGACCAGCAGACTTTAAAATTATCCGCCGCTATAGCACTAGACGATACAATAAGCGCAGCAATTACCATGAACAATTTACAAGATGCTTTCATTTAAATATTCCTTGTTACTGATTATCTGAAAATGTGGGTGACATTTAAGCTTTTGGTTTATCCACCCATTCAAACACATCTTCATCCGTCGCTACGCCCATTTTAGTTTGCGATTCGCGGCCACGAATAAGCGAGTCAATTTTCTCGGCGTTTTCAAGGTTGGCAGTATCCATTTCCTGGATTGATTGGTGCATTGCGGGCAAAGCATCGCTGCGGAAGCGTTCAATATCATCCAACGCGGCGGCGATATCCAGAAAGGCTTTTTTTAGCACTTCCATATCCAACATGGATGACGCCGCTTGTTTGTGAATCTCTACACCTTGGGTACGCAATTTAGCCGCAGTACCGGCAATCAAATCATTGGTAACCTGATTGACTTGTTTCACTTTTTCCAAGGTGATACGTTGGTTTTCTAGTGCAAGGGCAAGCGTTACTGCTGTACTCAAGGCATTCACGGTTACATTCAAGGCGCGCTGCACACCGCGCATTAATTCTTTGTTGTTGCGGACAATAACTTCTACGGTCAATACCGATTGCTGTGCTACGGCTTGCTGTTGTTGCAAATCCATAATGCGCTGGCGCAACGGAAATAATAATTCTTGTTCAATAAATGAGTAGAGAGGGTCTTCTTTTAAAACCTCGCCGAGTTTGTCTACCAACTTTGAGTCTATCAATTGACCGAAGGCAACAGCTTGCGCCAGCTTTACTGCTAATTCACGAAAATGTTTTTGATCATCGGCCAAGGTAATATTGTCGCGTTTTAATTGCTCACCACCTTTTTCAAGTGCTGAAACTATATTATCTATCACGGCTTCTGATGATTGAAATTTAGAAAAGTAGCGACGAATAGGCGAGCCTATACCGGGAATACTACCCAAAAAACGACGTATGCCCGATGCCGAAAAATCGTATTGGTTTGGATCTAAATCCTCAACTTGATCGCGCAAATCCAATAAGGATTTTGCAACAGGGCCTCCGTCTTCCGCATTGCGCGCGAGCACTGCAATTGGCTGCTTTAACATTTGCGAACGGCGCGATGCCTCTTGCTGCGCGCGCAAGCCCATAGTTTCTACTGAATTAACGGCGGCGGCTTTTGACGTTTCGTTTTGGATATCTACCGTAAATAAATGATCAACCACTTTATTGGCAGCTGTTTCCATTTCATCATTAGAAGTAACAACGGGAACCGCCATTTCTGGCGCAATCATTTCTTTGGTGAGTACTTGTAAATTACTTGCGGGTTTTTCTTGCTCGACGGTAACGGCCATTTGATAGTTCCCCTATTCACATTTAATTTGATAACAAATTTATTTTATAAATGGGCGTAGCGCGCCAACATCTCACCCATACGCCCTAATTCTTGCATTGCCGATTCGGTATCACCATCGGCCATTCCTTTTGAAACTTGCGTGCGCGCCAGCTTTTGCGTAACGCTATCGAGTACAGTTAAGGCTTTTTCATTAACGACAATCAAATCAGTGATGCTTTTTGCAGTTTCTTCAAACCCGCGCAAGCGTTCACTTAACGCCGCCCGTTCAATTTCATCATTGGTAGATGAACCCAACTTTTCCAAACGATTTTTCAAAACGTTCACATCGGTTGTTTGAATGGCTTTGCTAGAGATTACAGCGTTACGTAAATTATCCAACCCCGACAGATACACTTGCTCAGCAACACTCATGTAGCGAATAAAGGTTAGCTCGCCCGGATTAAAGCGGTCATCCAACACATCAACAAAGGTTTCGAACTTACGTTTAAAATCGTCTAGCTGGCTGCGTGCACTGGGTATACTTTTTTCATCAATCTCGCCATGCAAGACCGCAATAATGTGTTCGCGCTCGGCTTCCATTTGGCGCGTTGCGGCAAGAATAATTTCTTTTATATTAGTATCGCGGCGTAAACCAAACTCCGCGACAAATCCACCGGCAGCTACCACTAATCCACCAACAAGTAACGCACCCGGAATGATTGTAAAACCAAATAACGCACCCGCAACTGCACCCAAACCTGCAGTCACGGTGGGATATAAAACGAAGGGGCTAGCAACTGAACGCTGCAACAACAGACCCGGAATTTTTTCAGGTGTTACGGATTGATGGTTTGATGGCTTACTCATAACTCTGCACCCAGCAACACCAACTCAACGCGTGGCAAGCGATAATTGTAAGCGCGCTCAGATTCGTCAGCTTGACGAACAAGCGGCTTGCTACCACCGAAACCAATGGCGTGCATACGCGCAGTGGGGATGTTGTGAGTCAACTCCAAATAGCGCGCGACGGATTCGGCGCGCGATTGCGATAGGAGTTTGTTTTCTTCAACATCTCCACGCACGCCGGAGTGACCGCGAACTTCTACGCGAAAGCTCGGGTAGTGCGAGAGGTTTTCGGTGATTTGATCCAACTGCTCTTTGTCCTCAATGGTCAGCATATCACTGCCAGATGCAAAACTAATTGGGCGCATTTTCAAGGTGCCCACTTCACGTAAGGCTGCCCATTGTAAGTCGCTAAGTTCTGAATACTCATTAACACCTTGGCTTGCTTTAGCAGCGCCTTTAAAGAGCCCTGCTTCACTTTCTTGATAAAGACCATGAACAAAAGCGCTGTTAACCAAGCGATAGGCATCGCCATCCGGTAATGGATTTGAATCCAGATCACCATATTCTTTTAACACCGCCACCACCGACTCGATGGAACTGATTAGCGCTTCTTGCGATGGTACATCTGCGGTGTGCGCCATCCACAATTCTACGTTATCCGCGAGTGATGCCCACTTCACACCATTCACCATTACCCCCACTTCGGCAGGTTTGAGTTTGGTAAAGTCGGCCAACTCTTGCTCAAACAAATTTGAATCGTCGCGATATTGTTTCAGCATACGAAAATATTGCTGCAAAAAAACTTTTACTTTTTCGGGCTGATCATGACTGCGTTCGCGTTGTGCGAGCAATACATCCACAATTAAACGCTGCGTTTTTTCGGTGCCGATTACTCGATGATAATTTTCATCCGCCAGCGCGCGGCTTACATCCGGCTCCCATAAAACAGCGGCATCTACTTGGCCAGCACGTAAGGCTTTTAAAGCTTCGCCGGAACCTGCAACTTCTGTACGCCAAGCTTTACCACGCGCCAGCGTTGAAATACCAAAATGCACCGAGAGTGATT
This sequence comes from Cellvibrio sp., assembly GCA_035389145.1. Taxonomy (GTDB): domain Bacteria; phylum Pseudomonadota; class Gammaproteobacteria; order Pseudomonadales; family Cellvibrionaceae; genus Cellvibrio. The sequence continues at coordinate 4,432 of DAOORH010000069.1, read as the reverse complement.
TTGCTAAATAATCGCTCGGTGAGTTTGGTGTTAATGCAATCTGCGGAGTGCCTTTTTTCAAATCATCAATGGACGCGAGTTTATCTTTGTGTGCAACTAATGCATCACCGCCTTTGGATTCATCAATCACCGCCACAATTACGCCGGGGTAGCGTGCTGGCGCCCCGGCGAGCACATAGCTATCAACAGTCGCGACCGCGAAATCAAATTCACCACGCGCCAGTGAATTAATACGCTCAGGGTAATTCGCGCCGTCATCAACGCACTCCAACACGTAGCCCACTTCGCGCAGGCGGCGTTTTAAACCAACGGAGCAAAGCGGGTAATAGCCCACCCAAGAATCTACCGCAATGCGAATTTTATCTTTCGCACCGGCGGCATCCGACGTTTGATAAAAAGCGTTCTCTACTTTTTTTTCATTCCAAAACCAATAGCCTGATAAGGCAAGCGCGCCAACTGCAAATAAACCCAGCGCAACTTTAACGTGACCACTCATTGCTTGGCTCCGCCTGCATCAAATGTATCCGCAGGATATTCAGCAGATTCAGCCAATACACTTTGCAGACCCGCTAACAATTCATCGGGATTATTCGCCGCGCGATAATCTGTTAACCCCGGGACATTTAAGCTGTGACCATCGCCAATACAAAAACCAATGGTGTGCAAAGTGATGGGACTTTTGCGCACAATAGTATCAACAATTTTACTGGGGTCTTGCCCGCTGTTAGCTTCACCATCGGTTACTACTACCATATGGTATTCACCGTAGCCCAACTGCGCCTGCGCCTGCTGAGTAATAGCACTGTAGGCGCGCGTCATGGCCTGCAATAAAGGGGTTCCACCATTTGCCACTATGTTTTGCACATGCTGTTTAACATCATCATGATTAGTACTAAGCACAACACGTTCGCTTATTCCTTGATCATCAAATACCAACAAACCTACATTCGCATCCTTAGGAATGCTGTCGATAAATTGATTAACCGCTGCTTTCGCGACGTCAATTTTTTTTCTGTCACCGGAGCAGCCGACTTCATCCATAGAGCCCGAACCGTCAATCACCAAATAATAATTTGATGTGAGGAGCGATTCGGATATTGGGGCGGTATTGGATTGCGCTATAGTCGGCCAGCTGTATTCTGTAGGCCTGCCTGCATAGAGATGACTTAGGTTCTGCGATCCCTGAATAGCAGCAATCGTGCGCTTGTCATCCGTGCTATTAGCCGGCTCAGGCTCACAGGCCACGAGCAGCAAAAGTACCGGAGCGCTTAGCAATAATTTTTTCATGGTTCGCGTCCTTACAGAGGCTTAAATACGTCGGCTTCAGCTTCTACTTGAACGATGCGAAATACCACGCGCATGTTTGTACGCCACTCAGATTCGGTTTTGGGTGCGCAAGGTTCATCGCCGCAAATACCTGTTTTTGGCAGCGCAATGCCGTGGCCGACGGTGACGAATTGACTTGCATCCAGCACGATGTTTTTGGATTTTCCGTACTGCAAAATCGCATCGCGCACCGCTTGTGAACGACTCAAACTTAAATTGCGCGCAGCTTGCTTAATTTGACCAAGCACCAAAGCTGACTCGACTGCTTTTCGCTTGCGCAAATATTCCATGGGGTCGCTGTGCCCTTCAACTGTAATCAGTGCGCCGCCATAAATTGCTGCTAATTCGATTACGCGATCAAATGCATCTTTATACATGTCTGCAGTAAACGCATTTTGATTGGGAGCAAAAAACACTTCAAAAGAATAGAGTTCATTCGATTGCAACGCACCTTGCTGCTGCATGCGGTTTACTGTTGCAGTTGCAGCTTTTTGATCGAAGCGGCTCGCTTGTTTTTCTTTCACAGTACCCACTTGCGCTTGCAAGCGGCCATAATCCCATACTTGCGCACGCAGAGCTTCGCGCCCACTCGCAAGACCAAATTGTTTAATACCTGCGAGCGATTCTTTTGCGATAACCTCAAAACTGCGCTGCTCACCAGCCCCCGCAAAAAATGATTTGTTGCCGTTAAATAATGCAAGAGCTGCATCGGCATACATACCTTCCGCATCGGCAACCGCTTGTTCAGAATCTAATAATAATTTTGCGGAAGATTTCATTAATTTTTGATATTCCGCTTTTTGCGATGCGCTGTTAGTAACCAACACAGAAACTTGTTCTTGCGCTTTCAAGAGTACCGCAACAAAGGCTTCAACTTTTGCGCGATTTTGTTCCAAATAATCGGCGCGCACGGCGTAAACATCCACAATTACTTTGTTAGCCGTTTTGGTGGAAACTAATACGCGTGCGCCGCGCACAGATTCTTCAGCACCTGTGCCTACGCTACCGTTTGAGGTGAGAGCCAATGCATCAGGCGTAATGACGAAAGCGGCATCAACATCTTTTTGGCGCAGAGCTTCTGCTGGTGAGTTGGCGCTTGCGGTTAAATCGCGAACCCATTTCACTTTGATATCCGCCAGCGTTAAATTTGCGTCGTTAAGTAGGCGATTCAAATAATCCAAATGCGGGCCGTAAGCTTGCAAGGCAACTGTTTTTCCGCGCAAATCCGCGACTGTGCGGATGCCATCTTTCACCACCAACACATCGCCACCGGCGGAGTCAGAAAGTTTGGCGATAACAACCGGCTTTGTGCGTGGATCGCCCGCGAGTAAATCGCCAGCCATATTAATCATGCCCATGGTGCCGCGCAGATAAGGTGTGGTGCCGGCCATGTATTTTTCCAGCTGGCGAGCGAATACATCTTCACGCACCAGTTTGAAATCCAGCCCGGCTTGCCCGAAGAGAGAATCAGGTGCAGTACTAATGCCGTTGCCATTTGCGTGAATCGTGGCTATATCCGCCCCCCAGGAAATAATGGGAAGTTCGAGGGTGCCATTTTTGACGCTACCAACGGAACCTTTGAGAGTTTCTGCCAAGGGCTTGGGCGTAATGTATTCAATACTCCATGCACTCATGGCGGTAAGACACAAAAACACCCCTGCTAGCAGTTTTGAATAGTCAGTTTTCACGCAAGTACTCCTTTTTTGTAAATAGTAAATAGCTGTTTGCTTTTCCTGATGCGCATGTGTACCAACAGCACCAGTAGTCGTCAATAAAAAACAACGATGCTTAATGATAAACGAGAACACAGTCTGCAATGCGCTGCTAACAGCCCAGCTTGATTAAATGATAGTTAGTATTATTTTTCCAATATGCTGACTCGATTCCATACGTTCGTGAGCTAATGCAACATCATGCAACGGAAATACAGAATCAATCATCGGTAATATCGTTTGTTTATTCAACAGAGGCCAAACCTGTTTTAGTAGTTCTTGGGCGATAGTGGCTTTAATCTGCGGCGATTGCGCGCGCAGTGTTGAGCCTGTAAGCGTTAAACACTTTAACATCAGCGGCATTAAATCCAATTCGACTTTGCTGCCGTTTAGAAATGCGATATTCACAATCCGACCATCTTTAGCCGCTGCAGTAAAATTGCGTTGGATATAATCGCCGCCGACCATATCTAAAATTACATTTACGCCCTGCCCTTGGGTTTGTGTTTTTATTTCTGCCACAAAATCTTGTTCACGATAATTAATGGCTACTGCGCCGAGTGATTCAATCGCTCGGCATTTTTGAGCTGAACCAGCCGTCGCAAAAACCTTTACCCCAAAAGCAATCGCCAATTGAATGGCTGTTGTGCCTACGCCACTGGTGCCGCCGTGAATTAGTAAAGCCTCACCCGCCTTTAGTTGCGCGCGTTGAAACAGGTTGTGCCACACGGTGAAAAAAGTTTCTGGCAGAGCTGCGGCCTGAATAAATGAAAACTGATCAGGGACAGATAAACATTGTGCTGCGGGCGCAACAGCATATTCTGCGTAACCTCCTCCATTGACTAGAGCGCACACTTTATCCCCGATTTTCCAATCAGCTACATTTTCACCGAGTGCAGTAATTTCACCGGCGACTTCTAAACCTAAAATGGGCGATGCATCAGCAGGTGCGGGGTACAAACCTTGGCGCTGTAAAATATCGGGGCGATTTATGCCAGCCGCATGCACACGAATCAACACTTGATTGGCCGCAGGAATGGGTTGCGCTTGCTCAGCCATGTAAAGCACATTGGCATCGCCTGTTTGCCTCATACCGATTACGTGCAAGGTTTATGGCTCCAATCGCTGAATGGCCCATGTGCTATCTGCTTGCAAACGGTATTGAAATCTATCATGCAAACGCGCAGAGCCACCCTGCCAAAATTCTATTAGATGGGGCTTTACTCGAAAACCACCCCAAAAGTCCGGCACGGGAATTTCACCTTTGGCGAATTTATTTTTCATAGATTCAAATTGTTGCAACAACAAAGCACGCGATGAAATTGGGCGACTCTGTTGCGATGCCCATGCACCGAGTTGGCTATCGCGTGGGCGCGTTACAAAATATTTTAAAA
>DAOORH010000068.1:0-11428 GCA_035389145.1 Cellvibrio sp. | reverse complement strand
TTCTGCAGCCATTAAACCCGCAGGGCCGCCACCAATAATGGCGACCTGCGGTTGTGGAGTTTGTGTTTCTGTAACCGTTAAATGAGGCAAGAGGCATTACCTTTAAAGTTGTTAATGCCTAGCCCCTCAATTTACTCAAGCACTATCTCTTATTTAAGAGATAGCTCAAACGAGGATGCAGGCAAACCATCCGCATTATACAGATTTGCACCCTCTGGGTTATCTGCCCACGCATAACGCACACTTACTGGGTCAGTAACTTTCTCGCTCCAGACTAACAATTGCTTGCCTTGAATTTTGGCATTAGCCCACACATATTTTTTATCGGCACCCGCAATCGCAATGTGTCGCAAGCCATCACTATCCTTAAACACGAGCTTGCCGCCGTTTTTATCAAAGCTGACCAATAACCCGTCTTTGGTCTTCTTCACGGCCACTGCATTAGGGCCGGAGGCGATAATTTTTTTATTACCGTAGGCCAACTTCTGCGCAGCCAAAGCCAAACGCTCACCGACAGCCTGCTTATTCAAAGGGTGAATATCGTTCCACTCGCCCACATCTGTCGCTACTACCATCGCAGTATTTTTTACACTCAAGGTTCTACGTTGAGCTTCACGAGTTGCAGCCCAATCGCTTTCACCAGGTTCTGCTTTGGCGGCTAGGAAATTGGCAAGCTGTACATAAATAAATGGAAAATCCCCTTGATGATATTGCGCACGCCAATCGCGAATTAAATCCGGGAATAAAGTTTCATATTCTTTGTATCGCCCAGTATTCGATTCGCCTTGATACCAAATGACACCTTTAATTCCGGTACGCAAGGTTGGTGCTAACTTGGCATTAAACAATGAAGCGGGTTGATAATGCAGCGTAGTGGTTTTCGTCATAGAATCTGCACGCGCACCAATTTTGTATTGCCATTGGCCTGCAAGCGAGACAGATTCTTTTCCAAGTTCTAATTCATAGCGCTTATCTTTTACAAAACCGGCATTTGCGGAATAACTGGTCACGCGAATGCTAATCGTATTTTTACCCGCTTTTAATAAACCTGCAGGCACAGCATAAATTCGCGGTGGATATTGATAACCGGTTTGGCCAATTTCTTTGCCATTCAAAAATACTTGATCGCCATCCACAATACAGCCCAACCAAACGGTTGCAGATTTGGCCGCTTGCTCAGCGGTTAAATCAAAGGTTTTGCGAAACCAAACTGCACCGTTAGTGAAGTCGCCGCCTTGTTCTTTGACATAACCCGGCACTTGAAAACTTTGCCAGTCTTTTGTGTCGAGCACTTCATTTGACCATGCGCCTTTTAATCCATCATCTTTTGCATTTAACGCACTGTACCAATTGCCGCTGGATAATTTATCACTCGCGATAGTAGCAGCAACAAAACCATCATCTTTGAAGGGTTTAAGTTGCTCAACAAATTGTGGATATTTCTGCAATGTTGATTCACTCACCCAAGCCTCTGCGGGTGAACCACCCACCGGCAAGGTAATTAAACCAATAGGTACTTTGTATTTCTCATGCAATGCGCGCGTAAAGAAAAAACCTACGGCTGAGAAGTTTGGAAGATTGTCCGGTTCAGCCGTTTTCCATTGGCCTTGCTTGAAATCTTCCAATGGACCTTTAAAGTGGTACACAACAGGCACATTGAATTCACGAATATTGGGCAGATTAGTAGAGGGAATAACATCAGGGTATTGATACTTAACACGTCTAAGCGGCAACTCCATATTAGATTGACCCGCAGCAACCCACACATCACCCAATAACACATTTTTTACTTGCAGCTTATTTTTGCCTTGAATATCCACGGTGTAAGGACCGCCCGCAGCGAGCGGCTTCAGGGTTACCTGCCAACGGCCAGCTTCCGCTTTTGTCGTCAGGGTTTGCTTACCCAGAGTCACTGAAACCTGTTCGCCTTCATCTGCCCAACCCCACAGAACTATAGGCTTGTCGCGCTGAAGCACAGCACCATCACTCACCAAACGCGGCAAGCTGACATCTGCAGCAGCGTAACCTGCTAACAACGCCCCTGAAACACACAGACTGCTCAATAGCACCTTCATACCCAAACCCTCTTTATTATTCAATTGGATTGATTTTTAGCTAGACTGCTGGACTTGTATACATCAAGCAAGCGGTTTTACATTTCTTCATGGAGAAGAACTATGGAGAAGAGTATAGACGTAAAAAAACCAGCGCTAGGCTGGTTTGGGGGATATATCTAGATTGCGTACATAACCCATTTATGGGGTTAACCACTATTTGGGATTGAATATTTTCTTTGACTCAGAACACATATCTTCTTTTTTACTTTTAATACAGAACTCAACGTATAGTGATTTATAAGAATATGCATCCAATAATTTTTTTAACGCTCCATCAAAATCATTGCTATACATCAATCTAATTACTTCGCTCTCCTCACTTACGGCCTTATCTATGAAAGCATCAAATCGCTCAGCATTTTCAAAGTAATCGAAAACTAAAAATATATTACCCATTATTGATAAAGTCAAAAGAGCAGCCAAAACACTTAATTTTTTCATTGTTATATCCTTTCATAATAGTCAATTTAAAAAATCCATATGGTCAAATGCTTAGCATTAGCAACCTTACTGCGCCGACAAATTCATTCACCAACCACTCAACTCTCTTCCACATCATCCGGGCGAATATAAACTTTGTAGTTATCTCTGTAATCATCCAAATTATCGCGGATCAATTCAGCGTAGCGGCCGGTGAGGTATTTTTGCGCGCTTTCAACTTCATCGATATATTCTTTGCGGTCGATAGATGAGCTGGCGACTACAAACGCATTAAAACGTGCTGCAGCGTTTAAAAGTGCGGCACTCACTACGCCTGGGTCTGCGTCATCGCAAGCGGCGTTGGCTTGCTCGATAAAAGCGTCCACCAAATCCCAAAATTGACTGTCTTCTGCATTGCTCATGATTTACCTGCTATTGAATACTTGCGATTTAATACAAATGAAAAAGCGCCACCCTTGTGAGCAGCGCTTCATTATAGCGATAAAACTCACTAAGTTAAGGCCTTAAAGAGGCGAAAGGTGCTTCCTTAAAGTTGGTGCCGCGTATTTGAAGTAAAACGCCTGAGCTTTTGTCATTCAACAATAGACTTTCATACATTTTAATCAAATCATCCTTGGTCACCATTTTGAGCGCATTAAGATGACGGTCGCGCCCATCAAAATTATATTTGGCGTGCCAGAACTCACCTGCATAGATACTAGCCTCTTTGTAAAAATCCGTCGGCTTTTGCATGATGTTCGCAATCATTGCTTGTTTGGTTGCTTCAACCTTCGCAGGGTCAATGGCTTTCAGTTCTGTCAAATAATCCGCGCGGAATTTATCCATACGTGTCTTTATTTTAACCAGATCTGAATTTGAACTTTGCACCAGCATGGCATAACCCGGCGTATCATCCACCGCATAAGGCATACTCTGCACGACATAACCTAATTGCTCGTTGGTGCGCAATTGCGTAAAAAATGCTTTATCTAAAAATGCATTTAGGATAACTAACTGCGCCTGTTCATCATCGGATTTTTTCTCGCGGAACCACACCTGCATTACCGCACTATCGGCTAAATCTAAGGAATCCTGCAACTCAATGGTTTTACCGCCCACAGGCGTAGTGTATTGCGAAATAACACGCGCACTCGGCAAACGCTTACCCGGTAAAATTTTTGCTGCAGACAATGCCATTTGTTTAACTGACTCTTCGCTGTAGTTACCTACTGCCATGATGCGAATTAATGGGTCGCGTTTTACCGCATTGTAATAAGCAACTACATCTTGCAATTTCACTTTTTTAGCGGCCAAGAGTAGATCTTGATCGCGCCATTGCACTTTGTTAGTAAGCCTACCTAAGTGTCCATAAGCCTGACGGAACACATGGTTTTTTGTGTTATTTGCTAGATTTTGCTGGTAGCTTTCCAAGGCCTCATTAAATGCTGCCTGAGAAAACTCTAATTTCACAAAGTTAGTTAATAGCTCATCAACCAACAGCTGATGCTTAGTGGTATAGCCCGATACAAACAGCGATTGTGAATTAGGGCCGCCGACCGAGGTTGCAATACCGAGCGATGCATTGTGAGCACGATCCATCAGCGACGTATTTTGCTTCTTGTAAATTTCATTTAAGAGATTCGCTAACACAATATTTTTAGGGTTTTTAATACCTAAACCCGAGTTAATCTCCAACGAAAGCTGACCTTTATCTTCACGATAAAATTCCGGATGCTGCACAAAGGCTTCAACACCCGCAGCGCTGACCACTTGATGCGGCTTGAGATATTTATTGTCTACAATCGGCGCAAGCTTATCGGTAAATAAATTATTAAGCGGTGGCAAGTTGAATTTGTAGCTTTTAGCCAAGCTTGAAAATTTTTCATGCTGCTCCGACGTTATATCCTTAATCTCATAGCTGCCATTAAAGTGCGGCACCGGCTTGCTAACTACTTCTTCTGGACTAACGTGCCACACGCGCACTTTACTGGTATCCAACTGCTCGAGCACTGCTTTGATTGCAGGTTCATCGTAGCGCTCGTAAGTAAACCCAGCATTCAATAAATTCTCTACCGGAATATCGAACTGCATAGTGGTAAGTTGCACCGCTTGCTGTAAAGGGTTCGGCTTGCCCGCATTAACAAAATCTTTAGCACGCATAGCTTGCAACTCGCGGAAGTAATTTTCATTCAAGCCTTCACGCTTAACCAAATCCGTATAGGCGAATACTGCAGCAACCACTTCATCTTGATGCTTGACACCAAGTTCCGTTAATTCGATTTGAACGCGCATATAACCATCGCTGCCATAATTCTCTGAAGCAAAATAGGCTGTGGTATTCACTGCAAAACCCTTTTTGCGCAATTGCTCGCACAGAGTTCCGGCCTCCTCTGTGGTTAATAAATTGCGAACATATTCATTGGGTTTTAATCGCCACTGCGCCTTGTTAGATTTCATCGGGAAATCCACATAGAGCGCTTTAAAATCTTTGCTCGGTTTGTAATGAATGCTTTTAGACATTTGTGCATCGGTTAACCCAGGCACGGTAATTTGAGGCTGGATAATATTTTTATTGGGGATGCTCGAAAAATATTTTTCTGCCAAGACTTTTAACTCAGGTATGGATTGTTTGCCTACCAAGGTTAAACGCATGATATTGGCGGAATAATAGCGCTGATAAAACGCTTTCATGCTGTCATTTAATACAGAACCCGGTTTGTCCGCCAAGGTTTCTAAATTGCCAATATTGAATTTAGCGCGGGGGCTTTCGGGGTTGCCGGTTAAAGCATCAATACGCATCATAATCCATGGGTCTTGTTGCTTTTGCATAGACCATTCATTGTTGACCGCATTGCGCTCCTTATCGGAGTAGGTAGCATCGAAGGTGGGCGATTTAAAATAGTCGCTGAATCTATCTAAGGCTTCATCAAACTTAGTGGCATTGATTTGAAATAAATAATTGGTTTTATCATAGGCTGTAAATGCATTGGTCATACCGCCATTGGCCTGCGTAAAAGTCATAAAACCCGCAGGTTCTGGATATTTTGTTGTGCCTAAAAACAACATATGCTCCAAGTAATGCGCCAAACCTTGCTGATCTTGCGGATCTTGCGCGCTACCTACACCCACAGCTAAAGACGCTGCCGAATTTTCCAAGGTGGGGTCCGATACCAGTACAACCCGTAAATTATTGGGCAGCAAAACGGCCGCATAACTGCGATCGTCATTGGGGCTTTTTTGGATGGCTGCGTTATTGACGGCAGCGGTAGCAGCACTGACAGTTGGCGCAACTGGTTTAGTCACTTGTGGCTGGCATGCAACCAACAAAACGCCAGATAGCGCTAGAGCAATCAACCATTGAGTTTTATTTTTCTTCATTAAAGGTTCCTTTTGAGTCAGAGGGGGTACAATGAAAGCGGAATTTATCGCTTGCGGATCAGACATGCAAACAATCTTTGACGTTCGGCTGTTTTTATATTTGAGATGTAAAAAAGCCCCAAACACAGTTTGAGGCTTTTTAAAGTAAGTCAACTACAAATGGCTTATGGATTAACGACTCGCTCAGTGCGCGCAGGTACATTAGCCGATGGCATACATATCCATAGAATAACGTAGGTAATCAAACCCAAGCCGCCAATAAAGAGAGAGACTAAAAATATCACCCGCCACATCCACGATGGCAATGGAGTGTATTCGCCAAAGCCACCACAAACACCGGCAATTTTTACGTCAACAGCTGACTTTTTTAAATCTCGGAATTTACGTTCATCACTCATAAGATTCCCCTTAAATAGAATCGATTAAAATTGCCACTATTTACTATCGCTAACGTTAATACCCTGCACAATGCCATCGCGCATGACGACGCGAGTCACTTTGCGAGAGGCAACTTTGTCTGAATCTATATCGAACAAGAAAATGAATGTTTTATTCGATTTTTGCGAGCGCTCGTAAACATATTCAAACACTTCCAAACCATCTTTTTCTACTTGGGTGCGATCAGGAATACCAAAGTTAATAAGCACCCACTGCTTAGTCGTTTTTCCAGTTTCAATAGTAGCCACTTGCTGCGAATTAATTTCAGTACCTTTGTGATTTTCGTGAGAGTGTTGGTTATACACACAGGCTGAAAGCGCAATGCATGGAATTAATAATAGTAAACGTTTCATAGTGTTTCCCTGAAAAATTAATATTTAGAATTAAATCTCATAGCGATTGTTACGGAGCCATATAGCACCCAAAATAAAGGCTGCCCCTATCGCAATTGAAATAAGCATTGCTGACATAAAATAGACATCAAACACCATAGATAAATTTCCAAAAGGAGCACGTTCCAAAGCGAAGGATTGAGCAGATTTAACGAGCATTACCCAATAGGCATTTAAGAGATCAAGCACGTGTAAATTAAAGCCGAACCATTTCTGCGATATTTTATCTAGAATAATTAGCCCAACTGGTAAAACCGAACTAAACAAAAATGGGGATTTTTTTGCCCATGCAGACGACAGCAAAATAAAACCTATAATTGGTAACAGCAGGATTGAACTTAAGATGCTACCAAAAAATATTTTTGGTGCAATTAACAATGTACTGCTATCCGCGATAGAACCCAACAACTGGCTTAACGCAACACCATGGTAGGAGAAGAAAATACTAGCCCCTAGCAGGGCAAAAAAACCCACAACAATATTCAGCAAAAAGACTACGAAAGGTGCGTAGAACAATAGAAAACCCAATTTAACCAAGACATTAGATGTTTCGCTAACCGGTAAAGATCGCCAAAACAAAATATCTTTATTTTTTCGGTCATCGAACAAGCAACCATGTGCATAGGCGAGCCACACGAACAGAAACAGAATCGCTAAAAATGACGTATTTGCGAATGTAACGCCTGACACCACCATATCATACAGATTGGAGCCATCGGTTTGCATTTTGTCGATCATAGCTTTCGCATCAATTCTATTTTCAACCGAAGTCCCATCATGCCATCCAGTGCCAAACTTCACCTTACCCTCCGAGGACGATCCAATACTAATCGTGTTACTGCTATTAGCCTCCATTAAACCAGATCCCAATGAAAGGCTAAATTTCACAACAGCAAAACACATAAGAGCTAAATATATCGCCGTTACAATGGCGGGCGCATACACAAAACGTATTTTGTTTTCCCACAACTCTCGTTTAACTTGGGTTAGTAATTTTTTGGTATTCATTGTTATTCCACCCTTAAATGTTTTTTGTAGGCTGCATTTTGGCAACAAATAAATCTGCAACGCTTGGCGTTGTCACCTTGCCTAACGCCTGCAACTGATTGGCATCGGTATTTTCAAACACCATGCTAAAGCCACCCAAAATAGTGCGTACATGAATTGGGTTATGCGCCAAGGCCGCTTGTTTTGCGCCAGCATCTACTTGCAGTTCTACAAAGCGATTGGGGAGCTCATCCATGGTTGTTTCCAGTAAAATCTTGCCGTCATTAATAAAAATTAAATCCGTTAGAATGCCTTCAATTTCTTCTACTTGATGGGTAGTAATTACAATCGTTTTTTGTGCATCGTAATAATCATTCAGTAGGGATTCGTAAAACTGCTTGCGGTAAATAATATCCAAGCCCAACGTTGGCTCATCCAAAACCAAAAGCTTGCTATCGATTGCCATAATTAACGCAAGGTGCAATTGCGTTACCATGCCTTTGGATAAGCTTTTGACTTTGTTATCGGGCGTGATTTTGGTTTTAGCGAGAAAGGCCATAGCTTTTTCGCGGCTAAATTTAGGGTGAACACCTTCGATATAATCCAAGGCTTCACTTACTTTAATCCAACTCGGTAATATGGCAGTGTCTGCGATAAAGGAGACATCCTCTAACAGTTTTACGCGATCCGTAAAAGGATTTAAACCCAGCACTTGTAAGCTGCCTTCCACTTGCGCTAAACCTAAAATGCCTTTTAATAAGGTGGTTTTTCCCGCGCCATTGGGGCCAATTAGGCCAATAATACGGCCAGCAGGAATGGTTAAATCTACATTGTCCAATGCGATTTTTTTACCGTAGCTTTTACGAATTCCTTGAGCGTGAATAACAGCGTCCATTTATTTACCCTCACTGGTTTTTAAAATGGCGTCGCAAAGCTCTTGCGCGCTAATACCCAAATTGCTAATGCGCGCTAAGAGTGCGGGCAATTCATTGGTTAAAAATTTTTCCTTTTCGATGCTGTGCAGTTTTTCTTGTGCGCCAGGTACTACATACATACCCATGCCACGCTTAGCTTCAACTAATTGCATATCAACTAACTCCTGGTAAGCCTTACTCACGGTTAAATGATTAATTTGATAATCGCTTGCCACCTGCCGCACCGAGGGCAGCGGATCGCCTTCTTTAAATACACCGGTCAACATGAGGCCAACGATTCGTTCGCGCAGCTGCCGGTAAATGGGTTGGTCGTCATTCCACGTAATGCTCATAAGCTACCTATTACTTAACGAAACCCCTATAGGGAATCTGAAAATGTTTTGACGGTATAATTTCAATTCGTACATGATTAAGCAACCGCTTCCCAGTGGGATAACAGTTGTTGCAAACTCGTTCGTGCTCGCGCCACATGGGATTTAACGGTACCCAAGGGAATATTCATGGCTTGCGCGGCATCTACATGGGTGTAACCTTCTTCCAAACACAAGCGCACCGCCATTTTTTGTGGTTCGCTAATTTTACCCATAGCTTTTGCCAAATCGCCACGCAAATCACTCTGTTGCAAATGTTTGCAGTGATCGGCAAGCTCCTCGATAGATTCCAAATCACAATAGTCGAGTGTTTTACGACGATACTTATCGGCAACCACATTAAAAGCAATGCGATACAGCCAGGTTGAAAATTTTGCTTCTTGGCGAAAGCTCGACAGCGACAGATAAGCGCGCAAAAAAGTTTCTTGCACTAAATCATCAATCGCCTGTGCATCTCTTCTACAAGAGCGTAAAAACAAACCGCGCACGACTAATTGATGACGCATGACCAACTGGGTAAATGCCTGTTGATCCTTTAACCTTAGGGTACGCTCTACTAATACCATATCAGAATCCATCATAACCCTTACCTTTACCTAGCTATTAAACTCGAATGATTAAATATTTGTTTTAACTATTAGAGCGACTTATTCGCACCCAACTGAACGGTTTGCTTCATTTGAATGAGATTGAAATGGCCAATTTCCTTAATAGATACTTTCATCGCTTCCTCCTGTTTATCCAGTGCCGCTACTGAGCGGCAAACAGAGTGACTTCGCGCCTCAAGCTTTTCTGATCTCAGCTTCATCTCACGCTCCATCTTTTCTCCAAATTTATTCATACGCGATTCAAAATTACTGGCCTTTTCATCGCCGGAAAAAATCGCACTGGCGATACTTTTAATTAAATCCCAACTAATTTCCTTGCCAGATGCTTCAACAATATTGCTAATACGCTGCTCAAAACCTGTACCTAAAAAATCGCCATCGCTAAATCCTTTCTGATTAATCGTTATGGGCTTTTCATTAGCAAAACCTTGCTCTATATCTGCGCGCAGCAGCGTAAATTCTTTCGCAATTTTTTGAGCGGTGGTATTGCCCGGCGCTAGAAACTCTTGAAAAGCCAAGTTCATTGCCTGCGCGGCTAAATCCACCCCTTCCAAACTTAACTGGCGAACTTCTGGCACCAAGGCTCTGATACTGGTGGCGTACTGTGTAACCAGCATTTGTTGCTGATCGTTCAGCTTGACCTGACGGCCTTTCGACCACAGGGTTTGATCCTTGAGAATTTTGTATTGGGCGGTATCGCCCTGAGTAAACTCCAGCGCATCCTTGGTAATACGCAAGCCTCCTTCCAACTCCATGTCACAAGCTTCCTTAGCCTGAGCGCACACCGCAGACAAACACAAAACTGACGCCATGATCCACTTCATACAACACTCCTAGTTCATACCTTGCTTGGGTTAATTAGCTTAGCTCGGCATCAACACTCGCCACCGAACCACTGTTATACGTAACTATAACACCAAACAAAAAAAGCACAAGTGGAGAAATAAATTTTTTAATCGCAATTCATCCGAGCAAACAGGAAGTTCGGCTGACTATATATTGTGCATCGAGCATTAGTGTGTATACTGTGTATATGAAATATAACTTCGTATTCTCCCAAACCGACACGCGCCCCATGTATCAACAGATCATGGAGCAAATTACACAGCGAATCGCCGTAGGTGATTGGCCGCCCGGTACGCCATTACCTTCCATTCGCGAGCTGGCGATAGAAACCAAAGTCAGCATCATTACGATCAAGCGGGCTTATCTAGAGTTGGAGCGTGAAGGCGTCATTGCCACCCAACAAGGCAAGGGGAGCTGGGTAAGCGAATCACTCGATTTGAATCTGCTGCAGCGAGAAGAGTTAATTCAGCACTTACAACAAGTCGGTAAATTGGCGAAGTCGCTTGCGATAGCAGAGGACGAGCTGTTGCAGATGATAAAAAAATATATTTAAAAAAGGAGCAGTGCGATGAGCATGCCGTTGGCAATTGAGTGTGAAGGCGTTACAAAACATTATCCGCATTTTCAATTGCAGGATGTGAATCTTTCCTTTGAACAAGGCACTGTAATGGGTTTGGTTGGCCCGAACGGCGCAGGCAAATCCACCATCTTGCGAATTATCATGGGGCTGATAGGGCCCGACAGCGGCAGAGTAAAAGTTTTGGGGCACTCCATGCCCAAAGACCAGCTCGCCGCGAAGCGCAATATAGGTTTTGTTGCTGAAGATATGCGCCTTTATGAAAGTGAAAACATTGCTTTTCACATGGACTTTATTAAATCCATTTTTGATTCTTGGGATGATGAATACGCAAAAAATTTATTGCGCCGCTTCGATCT
>DAOORH010000067.1:0-11574 GCA_035389145.1 Cellvibrio sp. | reverse complement strand
CCCTTAAAGTTAAAGCGGCCTAAGTAAGAGCGCGAGCTAACTTCGTAGTTGCCGATTTTCAAAATGTCGGCGCCGCCAGATACGGCTTCCCACACGGAATGTTTGTCATCCAGATTTTCGCGGCTCTGCTCAACGTAGGCAACTTTTACAGTATCGCCGATGGTGATGGTGCCGCTATCGGGTTTCTCGCTGCCGGAGATCATACGGAACAAAGTCGATTTACCTGCACCGTTACCGCCCACGATTCCGACCACTGCACCTTTTGGGATACTGAGTGATAGGTTGTCGATCAATAAGCGGTCGCCATAGCCTTTGCATACGTTTTCGAGAACGATCACTTTATCGCCCAAGCGCTCGCCTGGCGGAATGTAAATTTCGTTGGTTTCATTGCGTGCTTGGAATTCCTGCGATTGCAATTCATCGAAGCGAGCGAGCCGCGCCTTGCTCTTGGCTTGGCGGCCTTTGGGGTTTTGACGTACCCATTCCAATTCAGTTTTCAGGGCTTTTTGGTGTGCGGCTTCTGAGCGTTGTTCTTGCTCTAGACGGGCATCTTTCTGCTCCAACCAGCTGGTGTAGTTACCTTCGTACGGAATGCCGTGGCCGCGGTCGAGTTCGAGAATCCAACCGGCAGCGTTGTCGAGGAAGTAACGGTCGTGCGTAATCGCCACTACGGTACCGGTAAAGCTGTGGAGGAACTGTTCCAACCAGTAAACCGATTCAGCATCCAAGTGGTTGGTGGGTTCGTCGAGCAGCAGCATATCTGGGCGCGATAGCAACAGGCGACATAGCGCCACACGGCGACGTTCACCACCAGAAAGTACCGTAACGTCGGCATCCCAAGGCGGTAGGCGCAATGCATCTGCAGCGACTTCCAAGGTGTGTTGTAAATTGTGGGCATCCCAGGCTTGGATAACGTCTTCGCATTTGGCTTGCTTCTTCGCGAGAGCATCAAAGTCGGCATCGGGCTCAGCATAGTCTGCGTAAATTTGATCAAGTTCAGCCAAGGCATCTACTGCTTCGCGTACGCCATCTTGCACATTGCCCAATACATCTTTGGCTGGGTCGAGTTGCGGTTCTTGTGGCAAGTAACCAATTTTAATGCCGGGCATAGGGCGAGCTTCGCCATTAAAATCCTGATCAACGCCTGCCATGATGCGCAATAGCGTGGATTTACCTGAGCCGTTCAAACCTAACACGCCGATTTTGGCGCCGGGGAAAAAGGAGAGGGAAATGTCTTTTAGAATTTCACGCTTAGGCGGCACAATTTTGCCAAGCCTGTGCATGCTAAATACGTATTGAGCCATGTGTTGAGCCTCTGTGACGGGGGAGATGTAAGTAGGCGCGTACTATAAAGAATGCGAGGGCGAGAAGGAAGCTAAGCGAGGATTCTGTATGTGATGGGTACCTATAAAAAACCTCGCACTGGGCGAGGTTTTGTTGAGCGATTAACTATTTGTTTTCATCATCTTTCTTTTCACGAGTGAAACGCGGGTTGCTTGCACGCTCAAGTCGTTGTTCCGCACGCGATTCATTTCTAGGAGGGCTGAAGGTTGGATTTTCATGGCGTTCAATCCGCTGTTGTGGGCCCGTATTAACAGTTTGTTGCTCTCTTGCTCGCTCGGTAGCACCTTGGAAGACCGCGCGATGGTTATCGCTATCACGGATTATCTGGCGTTCTTGACGTGCTACGTTTTGTTCAACTCCGTTATTTCTCTCTGTTTGCATGGCTGCGCGGCGGTTAGTTGTTTCATCGCGGCTTATGTCGCGGTTAGGAGAAGTATTGGTGTTTACCTCTTGCGATGGCACTGAAAAATTTGGGCCATTTTCGCGCTGATTAGGTCTATTAACTTCGCGGTTGCCGTTGTTGTGCTGCCAAGGGCGATTTTCACGATTATTACTATCCGTGCTCACGCGATTGCTCACGCCGTTATTATTCGCGCCATTATTGTTGGTGCGATTCAAACGCTCGCGTACTTGCTCTGAGCGATCAAAGGGACGCACATTGGTGTTACCGTTATTTGGTCTGCGCGGATCGTAACGACCATTACCGTCATTGCCATTGCGAATTACACCTTGGTTGCGATGATCGTCGCGATCATGACCGCGATGCTGATCACGGTATTGACGATCATGTTGGTAAGACGGGCGCGGGCTTTTATATGTGTCACGCAAGCGATTGTTGTAATAGGCAACGCCGTGTCTGTGAGCAGGGTTATGGCTCCAATGACGAGCACTGTCGTGGCGCACAATACTTCTTCCAGTATAAAAATGCGTATTGTGATGGTGATGACGATCAATCACGACAATACGGCGGTCGCGCCAGCGAGGGGAGCTGTAAAAGTAGGTTGAGCCAACAAAAATACTGCTGCCCCAATAAAAGCCAGAGGTGTAGGTATAGTGGCTGGGGTAATTCCAATAGACTGGGGGATATTCTGGCCACCACCAGTTGCCGTAAACCACGCGAGTGTCGTACACAGGTACATACACGATGCGCTCTTCAGCGGGTTCTATAATGATGTGGTTGTCATCGCGCTCAACGGTAATGTGCTGGGCTTTTTCCAAGTTGCCGGTGGCATAGGCGCGTTTGCGCAACCTTTGCACAGCATCCATTACCTCGCCTTCATTGCTTAAGAATGCGTCGCCCAAACGCTGAGTCCAATCTACATCTTCACTCATGCGTTTTAAAATATCGGGGAAGGCGACTAGCGATTTTATGCTGGGATCCCAATCTTTATTTTCGGCGAATTTAAGGGCATCCTCAGCTTTAAGGTCTTTATTGCTGCGCACCCAGCGGTCCGCTTGGATAACTTCCAAAGGATAGGTAGAGGCAATCAATACCTGAGAAAGTAAGGCGTCTGGGTAGAGCGCAATGGGCGCAAGCATTTGGTCGAGTTCAGCTTGGCTGAATTCAATGCCGTCCTGCTCGGCGGCGAGGCTAGCGGGCGATACGGCTAACAATGGCATAACCATCATCAGCCCAAACACCAGCTTTTGAAAGGATTTGGCCAAACTACTCAAGTACCGGGTGCTCAAGAGTTTCATGGTGAGGTCTCGTGTTGTTATCTAATTTATAGAATCGCACATACGCTGCGATGCCTAGGTATTGAGCCCTTATGATGGGAGCCTTAAGCCCTATTGCCAGCTCTGACACCTTGCTACCTTTATAAGTTGCGTCGCCTTAATCCGGCCTGAATAAATCCTTGGTCGTGGAGTGGGCCGCATCATGGAATAACACTTTGTGATCAGCAAGCGCTTTATCTTGACTAAAACCTCAGCGGCTTGATAATGGCGACCTTGTATTGATTGATTTTATTTATATTGATGAGTTGGGCGAGTTTCTAATGATAGATGTGAGTTTTCAGCTAAAAGGCAGTGCTTTAACCGTAGTGGTCTTGGCGTTGGTGGAATATGATCCCAAAACCCTCGCGACAGAGCTGAAAGAGAAGATCGATCAAGCCCCGCACTTCTTTGTGAATTCGCCGGTATTGATTAGTCTTGAGCGTTTAGAGCGGCCTGAAGATTGCAAATCATTGCTTACGAATGCCGGCGAACTTATTAAGATCTGCCGTAAATTAGACTTGCAGCCCTTGGGCTTTACTGCAGTGCCAGAGGTCTTGTGGGCCGGCGTTCAAAAAACGGGTTTGGCGATTTTACCTACGCCTGCTGAGCGAGCCTTAAAAATTCCTGCGGCTGCAAAAGTGAAAGCGGCTGAACCCATTGTGGAAACTCGTATTGAGACGGTTGTTGAGCGAGTGGTTGAAACCGTTATTGAAGAGCGAGTTGTCCAGCGCATGAGCCGTGTAGTGACTCGCCCTGTGCGCTCTGGGCAACAGATTTATGCTGAAGGTGCTGATTTAATTGTGTTGGCGCAAGTGAGTGAAGGCGCAGAAGTTTTAGCAGATGGCAATATTCATATTTATGGCTCGCTGCGTGGCCGTGCGTTAGCGGGTGTAAAAGGCGACGAAAGCGCACGAATTTTTTGCCAAAATCTTGAAGCCGAATTGGTGTCAGTTGCGGGTAATTTTGTATTGCAAGATGCTTTGCCAAAAGAGTTGTTTAAAAAGCCAGTACAAATTTCCTTGAAAGGCGAGAAGGTGGTTGTAGAAGCTTTAGTCAGTGCATAAATATGAGTTAGGGCATAAGTTGTGTGAGTGCATCCGCCTCAACACGATTCAAAATTTCAAATAATATTTTTTTAACGTTAAGACCATAGAAAATTTAAGGAGCCTACCTTGGCTAAGATTATTGTTGTTACTTCAGGAAAAGGCGGTGTGGGTAAAACTACCTCCAGCGCAGCAATCAGTACAGGTTTGGCGATGCGCGGCCACAGAACTGTGGTTATTGATTTTGACGTAGGTTTGCGTAATCTTGATTTGATTATGGGCTGCGAACGCCGCGTAGTGTATGACTTTGTGAATGTCATTAAAAAAGAATCAACACTTAATCAAGCCTTGATTAAAGACAAACGCAACGAAAATCTGTACGTTTTGCCGGCGTCACAAACACGCGATAAAGACGCATTAACCCGTGAGGGTGTGGGCGAAATTATTGAAGAGCTTTCAAAAGATTTTGATTTCATTGTGTGCGACTCGCCAGCCGGTATTGAGCAGGGCGCTATGATGGCCATGTACTTTGCTGATATCGCGGTGGTAGTTACCAACCCAGAAGTATCTTCGGTGCGTGACTCTGACCGTGTGATTGGTTTATTGCAAAGCAAAACCCGCCGTGCTGAGCAAAATCTTGAACCTATCAAAGAACACTTGTTGTTGACTCGCTACAACCCAACGCGGGTAGCCGCGGGTGAGATGTTAAGCGTTAGCGACGTTGAAGAAATATTGGCAATTCCATTATTAGGTGTAATCCCTGAATCTGAAGCTGTACTTAAAGCGTCTAACCAAGGCACACCGGTAATTTTGGATGAAGAAACTCAGGCTGGCCAAGCCTACAACGACGCCGTTGATAGATTGTTGGGCAGTGAACTTCCACATCGCTTCCTTGAAGCGGAAAAGAAGGGTTTCTTAGCGCGTTTGCTTGGAGGTAAATAGTGAGCCTTTTTGACTATTTTAAAAAGAAGAGCGCACCGTCTTCTGCCTCCACCGCAAAAGAGCGCTTGCAAATTATTGTTGCGCACGAGCGGAACAAACGCAATTTAAAACAACCGGATTTCTTGCCGCAAATGCAGCAGGAAATTATTGCGGTTATCCGTAAGTACATCAACATTGACTCTGATCAAGTGGTGGTGAATTTGGATAACACCGATAATTGTTCGGTGTTGGAGTTAAATATTACCTTGCCTGAGTAATGTGATTGAATTTATCAATCGCAAGAAGGAGGGCGTATGCCTTCCTTTTTTTTTAACGTTTATTAAGGAATAGCTAGTTATGCGTGTATTGCTTCATGGCTTTAAATGTACATTGCTTGTCGCACTTGCTGTTACGTTGAGTGCTTGTGGTTATTTAATCGCACCAAAAGTAAAAGTCGGTGTAGTAAATTTGGAGAAGGGCTCTTATCAAATAGACCCCTCGCATACCAGTGTATTGTTTAAAATTGATCATATGGGGATGTCTACTTTTGTTGGGCGTTTTAATGAATCAGAGGCTTCTTTAGAATTTGACCCGGCGCATATGGAAAATGCAAAGCTAACCGCGCTGATTAAAATTCCCAGTATTGATTTGAACAACAAAGATTTGGAAGAAACCTTAAAAGGCTCAAGTTGGTTTGAAGCAGAGAAATTCCCGCAAGCGCTTTTTAAAACAGAGTCTGTGGTGATGTTGGATGATACCCACGCAAAATTTAGCGGCAATTTAACCTTGCATGGCGTGACCGCGCCCATTGTATTAAATGTGGTTTTTAATGGTGCCGGCAACAATATGTTAAGCGGAAAATACACTCTGGGTTTTGCCGCAACTACTCGCTTTAAACGTTCGCAGTTTGGGATGGACTATTTAATTCCAGCGGTAGGCGATGATGTTGATGTAGAAGTGTTTACAGAGTTTCAAAAAAATTAAGAAATACAGAAGTTAATAGATTAATAAATTAAGGAGATCCGTATGCAGTGTCCTCAATGCAACACACTCAATATAAATGGCGCTAATTTTTGTGGCGCCTGTGGCGGCAATTTGTCTACAGCTACGCCTATTGTTTATAAAGCCTACAGCGGTTTTTGGCAGCGCTTTGGCGCCTATATTATTGACTCAATTTTGTTAAGTATTGTGAGTGGCATTTGTATAACCGTTGTGGGGGTGGTTTTAGGTGGCGCCATGTTTTTGTCAGCCAATTTCCATGATCTTGCCTCTATCGCTTATGGTTTGGGTATAGTGTTTTCGATTTTTTTATTCAGCACACTTGTAAACTGGTTGTATTACACCTTAATGGAATCATCGTCTCAGCAGGCCACGCTAGGGAAAATGGCATTAGGAATGGTGGTAGTTGATGAGTTCGGTGGCCGAATATCGTTTGCACGCGCGAATGGGCGCTATTGGAGCAAAATACTTTCAGCTATGTTTCTTTGGGCAGGCTATATCATGGCTGCTTTCACAGAAAAGAAGCAGGCGCTGCACGATTTAATTGCGACTACGTTTGTGGTGAACAAGTAAACTCTCTCAAGGCCGGTTCTCTGGAGCACTCTTAGAAAAGAGCGCTCCCGTTTTGCCTAACTAAATGCCGTAAGTTATATGTCTCATGCTAAGTGGGCGCCATCTTTTTTAAATCAGGCTATAATGAGCCACTTATTTAGCCGATGCTGATTATTATGCAACCACCTGTTTTTACTCGCGCATTACTTGCACCACGCTACTGGGCCGCTTGGTTTGGTGTAGCGGTTTGGTTTTTGTTGGCTCAGCTTCCCTACCGAATTCAATTTTATTTACCGCATCTATTGATTCCTTATCTTAAACGCAACAAAAAACGTTTGAATCAAGCGGAAACCAATTTGCGTCTTTGTTTTCCCAATTTAAGCGAACAAGAACACGAAGCCCTGCTGTATGAAACTTTGTACTCCACCGCCATGGCTATTTTTGAAACGGGTATTGCATGGTTTTGGCCAAAGTGGCGTTTGCGTCGTTTGTTTACCATTAGCGGTGTGGAGCATGTTGAAGCCGCCAAGGCAGAAGGGAGCGGTGCTTTGTTGTTGAGTATGCATTTCACCACGCTAGATATTGGCAGTGCCATGCTTGGCCAGTACGTAAATTACGATGGTATGTATAGCCCGCATAAAAATGCGGTTTATGATTTTATGCAGAAGACTCGACGCGAAGCTTATGCGCCGGGCGGCACTGCATTTAGTCGCGATAATGTGCGAGAGATGGTTAGCCGTTTACGCAAAGGCCGTATGATTTGGTACGCGCCAGATCGCGATTTGGGTGAGAAGGTGAGTGTGTTTGTGCCATTCTTTGGTGTGCAAACAGCTACGGTGACAGCGACCGCACAATTTGCGCGATTAGGTCGCGCAAAAATAATTCCCTTTACGCAAAAACGTTTGCCGAATGGCAAGGGTTACGAATTAATTATTCATCCGCCCTTTGATAATTACCCCACAGGCGATGACTACGCCGATGCTTTGCGGGTAAGTAAATTTATGGAAGATGAGATCAGCAAAATCCCCGGCCAATATTTCTGGGCGCAGCCGCGCTTTAGAACGAGACCTGAAGGAGAGTCTAAACTTTATTAACTAGCCTTAGTTTTTAATCGGTTTATCGGAATAATGCACCTTGCCATTTTCGTCCGTCCAACGGTAAACCTTTTCTTCTGGCTGCTCCTCTCGTTTGTGTGTGTCTGATAGCGATTTCTCTTTGGCTTTTTCGCCAGTTCCTTGAGTAATATCCTCCAAGGTGTAATGCACATTGGACTTTTGCCCTGTAGATATTGTTTTTCCAGGTTTTTTCGTTTCATACTCTGATTCATCGCTAAAAATAATTTCCGATAGCTGACGCATTTTTGGGTTCATTAACAGCGGCAATTTATTGGGAGAATTCAGCTGAGCCTGAAATGCTTGGTCATTCACAATATCCAGCACGCGTTGGTCGGTTTTTAGGGGGACGACTTTTTGCCACGCTTGAATCATTTTTTCTGCCGCCACTTGCTCGGTAGATTTATCGCTGGAGTCCTCAGATGAAATGATGGCTTGCATATCCGGGTTTTTAAGTAGCTGTTGAAAATCCTTATTCTGCATAAGCGATTCAACATTGCCATGATTCAGTTCGGCTTGAAATTCAGGGTCGCTCAGTAGTTTTTTAACCTCGTCATTGTTCGTCATGTTTTGCACATGATTGAGCATGGCCTGCGGGTCTTTAGTGAGGGTTTTGGTGAGTTGGCTGGAGCCTTTGTCGGAAGTAATTATGCCCACGGCGGTTGATGCTGCCGTGCTCACTAATTTTTTAGCAGCGCTATCGATAAAAGATTCTTTGCTATTACTAACCGATTCCTTAACAGGTTCGCCGCCATCAACCACATATTGTTTTATGGATTCTGCTTCTTCAGCGCTGGGCGCACTAGGGCTTTTTTGTTCCTGTTGATTGGCAATTACCGGTGCGGCTGGCTTAAGAACAAGATCAATTAAATAAACCGCAATTAATCCAAAAACTCCGCCAATTATAGCGCCGAACACTACTCCACCAATTTTGGAGCCGGTTTCGGTTATTGAATTGCTCGGCGCTAAGCTGGCGAGAAAGTTGAGTATCAAGGTGACGAGTAAACTCGCTACTAAAAAAATCGTACAGCCAGCCACTAAATATAAAATTAGCCCATCCATCCCGGTATAAGCACGCAAAATATTGGCAAAAGGTTTGGTGAGAAAAATGGCGGCGGGGTAGGCGACTATAAAACTGAGTACACGAGAAATGGCGCCGACAAATCCTTTTTGGTAACCGCGCCAGATAAAAAACGCCAGAATCACAATGAAAATTATGGTGGTCATTTTTATAAATCCTTTCTCTTCGCTGATGTATTAGCTAATTATTTTTTGATTGTCGCAGACCTAATTGAATTACAGCTCAGCTATTGCACCTTTGTGAATACCTTCAAAGGCTTTTACTCGA
This sequence comes from Cellvibrio sp., assembly GCA_035389145.1. Taxonomy (GTDB): domain Bacteria; phylum Pseudomonadota; class Gammaproteobacteria; order Pseudomonadales; family Cellvibrionaceae; genus Cellvibrio. The sequence continues at coordinate 2,539 of DAOORH010000067.1, read as the reverse complement.
ATTGTTGAATTTGGGCGCTCGGCTTTGGTGGCTTCTGCAAAATGCTGGGCGATTAATTCTACGGTGCTATCGGTATCAATTAAATAGCACACGCTTTGCGGAATGGTTAGTTCAAATTGCCCCTGTTGCGATACATAGGCAAAGTGATAGTAGGGCGTGTTGTTATGAATTGGCTCGGCTGTAATATCGCTGCGGGTACCGATGTAAATATCGCGCCAGCGCGTAGCCCAGAGCTCTTCTAGCTCGGGTGATTTATTGCCATTCTCCCAAATATCAATGCGTGAGCGGTGACCGTGGGCAATGCGTTGGCAGTTGCCCACATGTTTTTTCAGGCCGTGGCTGTAGTGATAATAAGAGCCGGGGGTATCCTCAAGGCTAAAGGTCAACTCAAGTTGTGCAACGCTTTCAGGAAACAGGGCTTTGAGTTGGGTTATACACCACTGCGCGATGGTTTCAGGTGTTAGGATTTCGGCATCCACTAACGCTATAGCATCACGGGGTGAACGGGTTTGTAGAAATTGACCCTCTTTACCGAGCTGTCCCTCGTTATCAAATTTCCAGTGAATACTGAGAAACTCGCCGTCTTCTTCTAGAGTGATGTTAGGAGAGCGAATCGGTACCGCCAAGCGGTGATCAAGTTCGGTATCCAGCCAGTGACGTACGATTTTTTTCACGGTGCTGAAATCGCACACCATGCCTTGATCGTCCAAATCACCTTTAAGCAGGATGTTGGCTAAATAGGTCTCGCCCAGCAAGCCGCGTTGGGGGTCAAGAAAGCTAAAATCTACGTTGGTGAGCTTATCAACAAAAAGCAACATGGCGATATTCAGGGGGAAGTGAAACGGGGCGCCATAATAACATTGCTAGGCTCAATGTGCGTCTACAAAACGCGGCGTTAATGGTGCTATAGACTGTAATAACAAAACCTAGAAAACTGGGCTATTCTCTTTGTTAATATGTTGAATGTTAAGGCGTTGGTATTGTTATCTGTTTCAAGGTGGGTATGAAAATTGAACAGGGAAGCGTGTTCTAGCACGCTGCAAACGGTACCGCTTGGGAGTAGGTATTTCTGAAACGGGTTATTCTGGGAATCATACTGGGGCTTTTACCCCTTTCTTACGCACAGGGCGCTTCCGACGAAGCTCGTGTAAGGGTAGCGTTTGTCTACAATTTTATTAAATTTACTGAATGGCCCAACCAAGCGACTAGCGACTCGCTACGTGTGTGTGTCTTAGGCGCAGATCGTGATACCAAAGACGCGCTTAGACCACTCAACGCTCAGCCCGTAATCACTCAAAAAATTGATGCTAAATTGGTGGTTAAGCAGGCAGTCGAACTCGTTTTCCTCGATGACCCTACGAGCACCCTCCAGCAGCTAAAAAGTTGTCATATTCTTTATCGCCCATCTCGCGCCACTGCTATTGCAATTCCCGATCCTCTTCCTCTTGGCGTAGTGTTTATTGCCGATGAGCCTCATCCATCCGAGGCTAATGTCAGTATTGCGCTAAAGCGCAGCCGGTCTGGCACTATCGAGTTCTCCATCGCTACTGCCGCCATAAACCTATCAGGCGTAAAACTCAGCAGTCAGGTGCTAAAGCTTGCTAAAAACAGCCAAGGAGGCAAATAGCTCATGGCCAGAACCTCAACGGTTTCGCGTAAGGTTAGTCAGCTAACCATGATTGTGTCTTCCTTGGCGGTGCTGATTGCCGCCATGGTCGGTATTTGGCAGCAATATGAAGCGGCCCATCAGCAAGTTAATCGCCAGTTACACATTTTGGCACAGGCGACTGCCTTCAACGTCGCCTCAACCATTATGTTTTACAACCCGAGAGAGGCTAAAGAGGCGCTGGATGTTTTGCAGGTAGACCCTGAAGTCGTTGCGGCGCGTTTAATGTTGCCCAACCAACAGGTTGTAGCTGAGTACAAACGTTCGCAATTGGAGGCAGCGATTGTTGATCAGCAAATTGCGGTTGATGTGGTGTGGAAGAATGAAATGGTCGGCAAGCTGGTTATGGATGTGGATTTATCTGCATTACGTCAACAGCTGCAGCGCCAGATTATCGTGGCTTTAATCACTGCTCTTATCGCCTTGGCTTTTGCGGGTGTTTTTGCGTATCGCTTTACGCACATTATTACGCGCCCGCTACGCTTACTCAGCGAGTTGGCACAATCGGTGGGTGAAAAAGGCGATTACAGTATGCGTGCACAACAGAGCAGCGCCAACGATGAAGTGGGTTTATTGACCCATCGTTTCAATGCCATGTTAGATCGTATTGAGGTGCAAGACAGCGAGTTGCGCAAACAGCAAGAGTTGCTAGAGCAGCGCGTGGAAGAGCGCACCTATCAACTGCGCCAAGAAACCGAGCGGGCAGAAGCGGCAAGCCGTGCAAAAAGTGAATTCTTGGCGGTGATGAGTCACGAAATTCGTACGCCATTGAACGGCATTTTGGGTATGACCAATATGCTGATCGATAGCCCATTGGATGCCAAACAAAAACGTTTTGCTCGGGTAGCGCGCAGTTCTGGTGAAGATTTGCTA
>DAOORH010000066.1:0-11608 GCA_035389145.1 Cellvibrio sp. | reverse complement strand
TTTTTGATTCTTGGGATGATGAATACGCAAAAAATTTATTGCGCCGCTTCGATCTAAATAGAAATCAAAAAGTAAAAGGCCTGTCGCACGGGCAAAGAGTTAAAGCCACCTTGTTGTTGGCTCTAGCTCGTCGCCCGAATTTATTAGTGTTCGACGAGCCAACTACAGGGCTAGATCCCGCCGTAAGAAAAGAAGTGCTTGATGAGATGATGGGCAGCCTTCAAGACGAAACCCATTCAGTTCTTTTTTCATCGCACAACACCTTAGATGTAGAACAAATTTCAGATTACATCACGTTTATTTACGGTGGCCGCATTATTGAATCGCGCAACAAAGAAGATTTTATGGATGGTTGGCGAAGATTGCGTTTAACCAATTTGAGCAACAGCCTTTTGCCGAATTTAGCCAATATTAAAGATGTGCAACAGAGTGGTCGTCTGTGCACCCTTACGGTAAATAATTACGAGGAATCAATTCTCGAAAAATTTGCGAGTGCCGGTCTGCAAATAAACAATATTGAGCGCCTAACCTTGGAAGAGATATTTCTGGCTAATGTTCAGAGCGCCAAAGCGAACAGCAATAAGGAAACCCTAGCATGAGCATCTCAATTATTCCCCAGCTTGTTAGAAAAGATTTTTTAATGATGCGCAAGACTATTTTAATTTTCTGCCTAGTGATGCTTGCATCTATTGCAGCTATATGTCTGATATTCGGGCGTGTACCAAACGTAGTTTTCTTTAATCTTGGTATTACATTATTAATTGCACCTGCTATTACCTGTGCAATAGTGCTTATTATGAAAACAATTGTGATGGAAAAACAGAAATCTACGCAACTTTTTATCATGAGCCTTCCAGTTACCGTTAAAGAATTTACTATGTCGAAGTTATTGTTGAACCTTCCAGTGTTTACGGTATTTTGGTTGGCGATCAGCGGTGTTGCTTTTTATTTTTCTTTTGGGCTTGGGGTGTTTCCATTTGGCACGATTCCATTTATCACTATGATATTTTTAGGCATCTTTGTTGCTTACGTTGGCGTTCTCAGCGTGGCTCTAATATATCAATCGTACGGCATCACAATTATTACTATGCTCTTCTTAGAACTGGGGACACCTGCATATCTGTGGATTATTGCTTTCATGGAGCCAATTAACAGCCATTTTTATGAGCCACACATGGTTTGGAATTCGACCGCGATTAGCATTGTGGCAACACAAATTATTGCTGCCATTGCCGCGCTATTAATAACGTGGCATATCCAAAATAAAAAACGGGATTTTATTTAAATAAAAAATGAAACCTATCGCTCTTCGGCTCTTTAGAATAATCATGTCCATTATTGCAATCATTTGTATGGTGGTATTCGTGCCTTGGCTCGCGGGCTGCGCCTACGTGAAGCCGTTGCCGAGCACTGTTCAAGAGCAAGTCAGTGACGCAACCAATTACGATTTGGATGGCATTATTGTTTATGTGGATAAAAAAGGTAGACCGCCTGAATATTATTCAGCTGGCTGGAAGAATAGAGAACACAAAGTTCCTGCTGACCCACATGCCTTATTTAAAACAGCGAGCATCAGTAAATTATATATTGCCGCCGCTACTGCAAAATTAATTAGCCAGAAACAGCTGTCGTTGGATAAAACCCTTGCTGACTATTTACCTGAGCTTGCGGGGCGAATCGAAAATGCAGATCACATTACACTGCGAATGATGCTGCAACATCGCAGTGGTATTCCCAACTTTATTGATGACCCCAAATTTCCCTGGGAAAACTTACCTGCGGACGTTAATGGTTTGCTGAAATTCGGGCTAGATAAACCTGCCGATTTTAAACCCGACAGTGACTACCGCTATTCCAACACCAATTATTTGTTGATTGGTATGATTATCGATCAGACCTTGGGCTACAGCCATCACCACTTTATCAAGAAGGAAATTCTTGATCGCCTTGGGCTAAGGCACACTTATAGTTTGTTGAGCGAAGTGAATTTAAAGGATCTTGTAAGCGGTTACTACATTGGCTATGACGGAGATTTAAAGGAGCAAAATTTCGTAGGTCCAGGCGGTTCGATGGTTGCGACTGCAGAAGATGTTGGAATCTTCTTAAGGGCGCTAAATGATGGCTCACTATTAAGTGCAGATGAGCAAACCATTTATTCTTCTATCTATGTGTCCGAACATACCGGCTTGCTGCCGGGGTATTCGAGTATTGCACGCTATTACAGTGATATTGATACAGTCGTTATTCAATTCGTGAATACCAGCGGCGGGAACTCTTGGATGATAACGGAGATTATTTATAAACGTATCGTCAAAATATTACGAAAACATTAATTTACGACGGAGCATCTTCTTTTCTATCCAGTGAGCCTATATCTAAAAAAGGTGATGCATCTATTTCGCCTGCATCCATCATTTCTGCGATTCGCTGAATTGAGGCAATTATCATATTCTGCTCCCAGCCTTTCAATCCATCAAACTTACGCACAAAACTATCCTGTAATGGCGTCGGTGTTTTTGCCAATATCGCCCGTCCATCTTCGGTCAATTCAGGGTGCACTTTACGCTTATCATCCGTGGAACGAATCCTCACAATCAGCTTACGACTTTCAAGCCTATCCATAATATTCGTTACCGTAGCCTGACTAAGGCTCATTTTCTTCGCCAGATCACTCACGGTTGGGCGTCCTTCTCCATTCATCAACTGAAGCAACCTCAATTGTGGCCCCGTAACACTTGCGGTTTTCACTAAATGCTGCGAATGCAAATCAATTGCGCGAATTACGCGCCGAAGCGAAGTCAGAACCTCATCCACTTTGTTCATATAACGATCTATGCCTTTAAGGTCATTTTAATGGGGCTCTTAGCATGCACTGTTTGTTAAATTTTGTCATAAGTGGCCCGAAAGTTTTGATTTTCACAGTATCTATGATACCTTTATATCCATAGCACACTAACTATATTTCAAGAGATGGATAGTATTATTTTTGCTTTAAATCATCTACAACAACTTAAATGCTCGCTATTTTGCGCATAAATCAGCCTATCGCTAGCGGCAATCAATAAAATATCCATAGCTTGCTAATTTTTAAAAATACACCAGCAAGGTAATTTTTAACATGCCCAATATTTATTCTTTAAATGACAACCTAGTCCTGAGATCACCCGTAGCTTCCGACGGTGCAACCCTTAATTCCCTAGTAGAAAAAAGCCCGCCACTCGACTCCAACTCACTGTATTGCAACCTATTACAGTGCACGCATTTTTCTGGCACATCAGTAGCCGCCATTTTTAATAAATCAATGGTTGGTTTTATTTCTGGATACCGCCCGCCTGAAACACCTGACACCTTATTTATTTGGCAGGTTGTAGTGGCTGAAACATTTAGAGGCAGCGGCTTGGGGAAAACAATGCTGCACTGGTTAATCGATCAGCCTGCGTGTACTTCTGCGGTTAGCCTATCAACCACCATAACCCCCGAGAACAAAGCATCATGGGCACTGTTCAAAAGTTTTGCGCGGGAACGAAACGCCGAATCCACTAAGTCAATCATGTTCCATCGTGAAAAGCATTTCGCTGGTCAGCACGATGATGAACATTTACTTACCATCGCACCGCTGCATCAAAAAACTATTCAGCAACATCTCGACGATTTAAAAGGCCAGCTCCATTCGCGCGCATCGCGACCATTCTAATTAATTGATGAGAAATCCTATGACTATTTTTGACGAAATGGAGTCTGCCGTACAATCCTACGCCCGTTCATTCCCTGTAACATTTCATAGCGCTAGAGGAAGCTATCTTTACGACGAAAATGAAAAAGCCTACCTAGATTTTTTATGCGGTGCAGGCTCGTTAAATTATGGGCATAACAACCCACTGCTAAAAAAAGTGTTAATTTCCTACATAGAAAATGATGGCATCACGCACGGACTTGATATGCATACCGTCGCCAAGGCAAATTTTCTTCAGCGGTTTAAAGATTTAATTTTAACACCCAGAGAACTTACCTATCGCGCGCAGTTCACCGGCCCTACCGGCGCCAATGCCGTTGAAGCGGCGCTAAAAATTGCCCGAAAAGTAAAAGGGCGACACAACGTTATTGCTTTCACTAACGGGTTCCATGGTGTCTCGCTGGGCGCAGTTGCCGCAACGGGCAATCAACATCATCGCAACGGTGCGGGAATTAATTTAAACAATATTGAACGCATGCCGTTTTGCGGTTACTACGGCGATGAAGCCGACACATTAACCATGATGGACAAACTTTTAAGCGATCCGTCCAGTGGTGTTGATCTGCCCGCAGCAGTGATCGTTGAAACGGTACAAGGCGAAGGCGGATTAAATGTCGCAAGCAACGAATGGCTACAACGTTTAGAAGCGCTTTGTCGCAAGCATGACATGTTGCTTATTGTTGACGATATTCAAGCAGGCTGTGGTCGCACGGGTACATTTTTTAGTTTTGAGCCGAGCGGTATTACGCCCGATATTGTGACCTTATCAAAATCATTAAGTGGTTTTGGATTACCTTTTGCGATAACGCTATTAAAACCAGAGCTAGATCAGTGGCTACCAGGCGAGCACAACGGTACTTTTCGTGGTAACAATCACGCCTTTATTACGGCTACCGCTACGCTTGAATATTACTGGTCTTCAAATGCCTTTAGTGCAGAAATTTTGCAGAAATCAATCATCATGACCGAAGTTCTTCAACACATCGCGGATAGCCATAAAGCATCTACTGTGGAAGTGAAAGGGCGCGGTCTAATGCAAGGTATTGAGTGTATTTCTGGTGAAATAGCCGCAGCCATTTGCCAGGAAGCTTTTCATCGCGGTTTGATTATTGAGACAGCAGGAAATCAAAGCCAAGTGGTTAAATGTTTCTGCGCGCTTACGATTAATGAAGCAGACCTCTTGAAAGGGCTGAAAATTTTGCACGAAAGTTTTGATGCCGCCGCAAGGAAAAACAAGGTTAGTGAGACTCATAAATCACTGCAACGCAAGGTTGTAATTCTCTCGCATGAAGCCTTATCAGTACAAAATTCAAGTGCGGATATGAAGCCCAAAAAAGCAACCATGGCGTAAACATTATCAATTAGTAGGTAATTTATGATTATTAGAAAGCTCGAAGATGCAATACATCAAGACCGAGTAATTTTCTCTCAAGGCTGGGAAAGTAGCCGTTTATTGCTAAAAAGTGATGGTACAGGATTTTCGTTTCATATCACGCGTATCTTTGAAGGTGCTGAGTTACATATGCACTACAAGAATCACATAGAATCCGTCTACTGCATAAGCGGTAGCGGCGAAATCGAAGATGTTGAAAAGCGCATTATTTACCCAATTAGCCCTGGCACATTGTATGTCTTAGACAAACACGATAAGCATATTTTACGTGCATTCAATGAGCTGCAATTAGCCTGTGTCTTTAACCCCCCGCTACTCGGAACCGAAGTACACGATACAGAAGGCGCTTTCTCACTCAACGATTCCTCATGCGAACTGACCAACTAAGAATAGGTTTTTGGTTAAAAGCGATATCGTACATTTAACAAGATAGAACTGAGCTTAGGTGTATTTTTTATCTATTAACTCATTCAACTTAAGGTTGCTTATGCTCAATCGCTACACTTCTTGCTTGACCATCCTTACTATTTTTTCAAGCACGTTCGCCATTGCTGATGTCGCGAATAAGCCCACTCTTGGCAGACAACCAGTAAGCACAATTCCAGCAGCTCCCGACGTAGCCGCCAGCGCTTTTATTCTTATCGATTCTACTACCGGTAAAGTAATCGCTGAAAAAAATGCAGACCAGCCTTTGCCTCCTGCAAGCCTTACTAAGCTTATGTCCAGTTACTTAGTTACCGACGAAATTGAAAGCGGTCGCATCAGTGAGTCAGATATGGTGAACGTAAGTATAAAAGCGTGGAAAATGGATGGCTCGCGCATGTTCATAAAGGAAGGAACACTGGTATCGGTTGGCGATTTACTACGTGGTGTTATTATTCAATCAGGCAATGACGCGACTGTTGCACTTGCCGAATATATTGGTGGCGATGAAATCAGCTTTGTAGACATGATGAACAAGAAAGCAGCCGCATTGCAAATGACTGCAACACATTTTGTAGACTCCTCTGGCATGCCCGCAGAAGGACACCTTACAACGGCGCGCGATCTTTCCAAGTTGGCAAGTGCAATTGTTAACGATCACCCTTCGCACTTCAAATTGTATTCAGAACGATCTTTTAACTACAACAATATCCGCCAGCCAAATCGCAACCTATTGCTAGGGCGCGACCCTTCGGTTGATGGCTTAAAAACAGGCCATACCGAAGAAGCAGGTTATTGCCTTGTTGCTTCCGCAAAACGTGAAAATACGCGCTTGGTTGCGGTAGTGCTGGGAACAAAAAGTGACGAGGCGCGCACATCGGAAACTCAAAAGCTATTGAATTATGGTTTTCGCTATTTTGAGACATTAACGCTTTATTCCAACAATCCTACAGTAACTACCGCTCAGATATGGTTAGGAAAAGCTAAAACAGTTAACTTGGGTTTAGCGAATAGCGTTCGCTTAACGGTACCGCGAGGAAGGAGCGACTCAATCGTAGGCAATGTACATCACAACGAAATTATTACTGCACCCATTAAGGCAGGCGAACAATTGGGCACATTAACGATTGAACTGGACGGAAAAATCCTCAACGAGAAACCTCTCATTGCAATGGAATTGGTTGAGGAAGCAGGCCTATTTTCGCGCTGGCTGGACAAAATAAAATTGTTTTTTAGGGATTTATTCAGTTCAAAACCGGAGACACCTTCACAGCAATAACCAACATCATTCCGCGGCTTCAATCTTATACCCCTTGGCAGCCAATGCGGCCAAATAGCCATCCGGCTTTAAGAGTTCTTCCATAGGCAAACTGGCAAATGTATGGGTGTTATTCGTTAAAGCGGCTTCAGCGGCTTCTAACCAAATATTCTTCAAGGTGGTCTTTATATCTTGCAAGCCTTGATCTTGCACCAACTCCGAATTGAGAACGGCATCTTCACAGGCAGCCCTATTATCCACATAGGGCAAATTGCGTAACGCTTCTATATCACCAACAGACCATGCATTGGCGCGAGCACGCATAGCATCCAAATCAGACTCCAAGCGTTCTAAGGTTTTGGCAAAGCACTGGGTATCATCCAACGTTGATTTCTTGAATTTTTTTACCGCTGCACGCGGGCTTTGTAGTTCATGCATGACACGAAGCTGCGTCGTTTTTATTTTATGATTGCGCACCACATTCTCAAGCACCCAGCGCACACGCTCACCTGACACCAAATCAGATTTTTCAATGGATTTTTTGAATAACTCCGATGCCGCAAAAATGGGGCGCTGTTTTTCAACATCTTGATCTTTGCCGATGTATTTGTCTTTTAACAAAACCCACCGTCTATACAGCTCTGGCGTTAAAACATCCGCCAGCTTTTTTGAGTCGGGATTGTTTTTAATACCAATCAGCGAAGGCAATACGCCGAGCTTTCCCCAAAAGCCAACCTCCACTTTTACACCGGGCGGGGTAATAAATTCCTGCGATTCTGCAAGCGCTGCTTCCACTTGTTTGGATTGCCATTGCATATTTTTAGGGATGGGCGAAATGGTACCCAACACACGGAGTACGTGATCACCCTTATACACTAACCACAAACCGGGGCCAGGTTGCTCACCAATCACCAGAATTTCATCGATCTCATCTGATTGTGTTTCGAGCCTTTCAGCACCTTGCACTTCAGGTATTTGCCCAACAGCAACGAGAGGCAAAAAAAGAAGTATCAATAAAGTCGTTATTTTTTTGATAGTAACCATTAGCAACGCTTCTCGATTAAACATTTAGGAAGGTTAATATCACACCCACGTGACAAATAAAAAAACAGCTGCTAATGCGTAGTATTAGCAGCTGTTTGCAGCAGAACAAAAATTACGCAGAACACGCTTAATGCGGCGGTAATAAATCTCTCAAGGGAACTGGCTGATCAGAGGTCTTTTGTGAAACACCGTCAAGATTTGCAAAAGTACCCGATAAATTTTTACACCAATCGACACCATTAGTCATGCTACGTGGCCCAGGCAACGCAGCAAAATAAACCGATGTGTCAGCAACACCTAGAACCTTGCCCACAATTAACTGCGCGCGGGATTTCACCAAAGGATTCCCGATACGATTTCTAACCCCCCAGCGCACCACATAATTTGCGCAAGTTGCGCCGGTTGCCGGCGGGGCATCGGTAAATGCCAGCTCTCTATCTATATTGAAATGATATTTCATCATCACTTCTTCAAACAGCATAGCAACATCTTCATATTGACTAGAATAGTTGTAGGAATCACTGGCGCCATCAATTGAAAAATCCAAACCTACTTGTTCCGCCGTCAATGCCTTTTGGCTATCGGTAGCGGTAACGCCATAGTACATAATCCGGCCGAGGTCATATTGCATCTGCGAGTTCAACGGGCTCTGTAATTTTAAGCCAGTGGAAATAAATGCGCTCTGTAGCTCACCTATAGCATCTAAAGCAGTCACTTGCGGGTTAACCTGAGCAACAAAGGCGGGCGGCATAAAATCATTGGCATGTGCCAATTCATGAAACAACAACGCCGCCATTGGGCGCACTACATCGCCAATGGATCGTGAACTTATTGCTCCATCTAAAGCGTAATATTCATAAGCATAATTATTACCTTGCACATACCGCCACATACTGCGAAATGCCAAACCGTTTGAGAAGCCGCTGCGATAATCCTCTTCTTTGGAAATCGTCGCTCGCTCAGCAGCATTCAACCATAAATCAGCAGGATCCAAATAAATAGCGCCCGTATCGGAACGATAGTGTGATGGGCGAATATCTGCCGCTATTACCACCCCTGTTACACCACGGAATAATAAAAAAATATCATTCGGCATTTGATCTAGCAATTGGCTAAAACGTGTTGCCATCCAAGGGTGAGAGACAACGGTTTGCGCCAAGATATCAGCTTTGGTAGGGGCACTGGTTTTCTGACCAACAAATGGCAAGGTACTTAACTTACAATTAGTTACAGGCCTATCATTAACAACATTTACGCAATTAACGATTGTAGATTTATAAGAAGAATCTGTTACTGCAGGGCGAAGCGTGCCATCGGCAGGTGCATTTGTCGCCGGTGTTGAGATATTGCTGCCAAAACTCGTTGAACTACTACCACCCCCGCCACCACATGCGGCGAGTAAGGCAATAATGCACAGCAACAGACATGATTGAATACTTAATCGACTACGAATAGAAACTTGCATCCTTTTTTCCCTGAATAATGAATGTATTTATTTTCACGCTGTGATCGTGAAATACCACCTACATACGCCCTGCGGCTTGCTGGGTTTAGCTTGGTGACTATAACAGCCACCCTTATGATGCAACAAGCTGCTTAATTCACACCACTCAACCAGCACCTCTCAGCTAATGCTACTCGGGTCACAGAAATAAAAAAGCCCCGCAGCAAGCTGCGAGGCAATCGTCACGCAGGTAACAAATTAGTCGTTGATTGCTTTTATATTGCTTGCACCACTGGCATTACTATCTAATTTTGGTTGCCCAAGATAGCGAATATTTGAAGCGCCGCTCGCGCCTGCCTTTAAATATTCAGTTGCCTGCAAATCAACATTAGAGGCACCGCTGGCATCAACATCGGCTTGCGCCGCTTTTAATAATTTGCCGCGAAAATTACTCGCGCCACTCGCACCTATTTTTAAAAAGTTGGTTTGGCTTGCACCTTTTACATCCATATTGGCGGCACCAGAAAGCTCAAATTTCAACGTGCGTGCAGTGAGTATTTCCACCCGCGAATTACTGGCACCCGTCAACTCGACAAATAAATCATTCACCCGTAAATGGGTGAATTTAGCTTCACCTGCACCACTCACATTCACCTTCATATCGCCGCCCACCCAATTACCGAAAGTAGCACGAGAGGCACCCGACAAACCCAAGTAGTGAAGTTTTTTAAGCTGTAAGACATAGAGCACATCGTCATTACGATGCTTAAACAAATCAAAAAAACTAAACCCGCCGGAAGTATTTCTAACGCTCAGGCTCAGCTTGTCACCACTCAAATCCACCTTCACGCGCTCCATCACATCGCGGGTAGCTTCAACTCGTAGGCTTTCGGTATCGCCCTGAGTAATTTGCACCCGCCCACCACCGCTAACCACCAATTCTGATACATCTTTAATGTTATAGGCTTTAGCGATCACATCATCGGCGCACGCCGTCTCCACAGAGAAGGTGAAGGTAATAGCCGCTAAAACAAACAATCTTGGAAGTAATTGGATTTTCATAACATGACCCTGCGTAAAAGAGTAAATAAGGTTTAACTAGTAATTAAGACACGGCTTAGCGCGGTTTGGATTCAGATCAGTTGAGATTTAATGATCCAGTAAACTTATACTGATATTTTAACCACATACTCATGAGTTAATCTCTTATGGGTATTGATCAAAGCTGCACTGAGAAAAATTAATAACATCAACACAAATAAGGTGCAGTAGTAGATAGCTTGCTTGTCATCAATGCTTAATTCAGGAAAAAACAAGCCGAGAACTGTACCGCTAGCGTTGGTACTGAGGTGTAGCAATACCGCAATCAACACACTGCCATAGGTATTTCTATAGAACCACGTGTGAATGACGCTAGCGCCCACAGTCCACAATATAAATAGCGAAACATTAGTAGCATTAACATCAAAGCCACTGACTGCTGTACCTGTTGCCGCCCAAAACAAAGGTGCATGCCATATTCCCCATATGATTCCCAAAATAATACTGGAACCTACAAAACCATATTTCTCATACAAAATGGGTAACGCAAAACCGCGCCAGCCTAATTCTTCTGCCAAGGGGCCAAGAAAAATGGAAACCACATAAACTGCGGGAATCCAAGGCAACAACCCATAATTCGTTGACCCAAGACTACCGCCCAATTTCACATAGAGGCTTGCACCTAATGCGAAAATTATTGGCCATATCAAAAAAATAATGGCGTACCAATTAAACCCAACGCGCCAATTAAAGAGTTTTTTCACTAAGGTTTTTACTGACGCCCAGCCACCTGTTATTGCGCTTACCAGCAAAGCTGAAAAGCTTGGGCCGTAGCCTCCCAGAAAAATTAATGCAATAGCCCACCCAGGGGATGCAAATAAATCTGCCTTTACAATATGAATGACTGGCGACCAACACAGCCACGAAAATGCATACGCAAATAACACAAATGCTATGAGTTTATTTTTTTTCACCAATGCTTTCATACGGAATCCCTCAAGATTTAAATCGCCAATTTAACCACCTAATTACTGGAGGCATTGAGAGAGAATAAAAGGCTTCATATAATTTACGCTCTCATAGTCTTTGACACCTGCAACACCCCAACTGGATTCACTCTTCTTCAAAAAGACAACCTCAGAAAAAATGCAAAAGCAAGACTAGCGGCCTAACGCAATTTAGGGATAATGGCTGCCTGTCAATGTCCGAGTCGATGCCCATTTCGATAACCCCTACTGCTACACGAGTTCGTTTTATGACCAGCCTTTCCAA
>DAOORH010000065.1:0-11639 GCA_035389145.1 Cellvibrio sp. | reverse complement strand
GTTCGCGTAATGGTAAAGGGGCGTTGGTGGCAGGTGCTTTTGACGAGCGCATTAAACTGACTATTCCGCAGGAATCTGGCTCTGGCGGCTCGGCGAGTTGGCGAGTGTCGGATGATCAAAAAGCCGCAGGTCAAAATGTACAGACGCTATCGCAAATCGTGACTGAAAATGTCTGGTTTGCGGATAAGTTTAAGTACTTTGCTCAGTCCGCCAATCTCCTGCCCTATGATCAACACAGCCTGATGGGAATGGTTGCACCGCGCGGTTTATTAGTGATTGAAAATACTTCTATGGAATGGCTCGGCAACCGCAGTGCTTATACGGCGGCATTGGCTGCCCGCGAGATCTGGCGCGCCCAGGGTATTGAATCCAATTTCGGCTTTTCGCAATTAGGAGGCCACAACCACTGCCAGTTACCTGATGCACAAGTACCGGAAGTTGCCGCTTTTGTACAAAAATTCTTATTGGATGAGGCTACTGCCAACACCGCACTTTTTAAAAGTGACACCGAGTTTAAGCTTAATACAGAGAAATGGATTAACTGGCAAACACCCCAATTAAGGTAATAGTGCGAGCTAAGGGCGCTTGGGCCATAAAGAAAAAGATCTGATATAGCAAATGGCTGTTAAAAATTACAATTTTCAACGAGTACTTTTTAGGGCCTACGCTATAATTAGGGTGTGTTTTAAACACAGTGTCTTTACTAACAGCAGATGGATTCCCGAGATGAGTGAGAAGAAAGTAGTTAAAGTGTTGCTCAGCCAACTAGAGGAAGCGCTAGAAGAGCGTCAGAGCAGTGATCGCCGCAAGCAAACGCTTGAAGATATTGAAAATGATCGCCGTAAAAATGATAGACGCGACTCTCCTGTAAACGGATGAGTTACAGAAAGGGGCTAAGGCCCCTTTTTTGTTGTCTAAAGAATGGGTAATGCTGTGCCATCAATCGGCGATTTCAATACAAACGATGAATGCACACCGCTAACACCTTCAATACGCGTTAACTTCTGCAGCAAAAATTGCTGATAGCCATCCATATCTTTCACAATGACTTTTAATAGGTAATCGGCGGATTGGCCCGTAATCAAATGGCATTCCAGCACTTCGGGATAAGACCCCACGGTTTTCTCAAACAGTTCGAAACGCTCGGGCGTATGTTTATCCATGCTGATTTGGATAAATGCCATCAAAGTCAGCCCCAATTTGCGCGCGTTCAATAGCGCGACATAACCGTCGATCAAACCCGCTTCCTCCAACTGACGCACCCGTCGCAGGCACGGTGAGGGCGAAAGACTGATGGCATCCGCCAATTCCTGATTGGTGATGCGGCCATTTTTCTGCAGCTGTTCGAGGATCAAACGGTCGTAGCGGTCGAGTTCCATAATCTAATTCTTTAGTGAAAGAGGTGGTGTGAATTCGGTGTAGGTATGTGAGACCGTCAGCAACAGGGATGTTGATGATGAGCCTCCATGGACGGATTGACGGCGTGTCTCACATATCTATATCGAATTTACGCTATTGGTGAATTTATATGTCAATAACAGCCGATATATTGACATTATATTGCTCAAATATCTCTCTGAAGACAATCTTAGCAATCATCTGCCTCACTCTTCTACTTATACTTTGTTCAACCTGATAGCAGTACCAACGTTCACAAACCGAACCTAGGTACGGAGTTAAAGCCACAAGCCAGTATTTGGGCGGAGGGGCAAAAGTTAACCAAGCTTTAAAACCGCTTCCGTCAGTCATCGCCAACCCGCAATGACTTGCAAGTATTCTCCTCAGGTGAAGCCACTCGCTACTTATATATGTCATACGGAGTTCGCCATGATTGCCAATCCATCCAGCAAGTATCAACGCTTTGTCGGAGTCAGTTTGCCCGACCGCCAATGGCCCAATAATTTCATTGTGAAGCCACCGATTTGGATGAGCACAGACTTGCGTGATGGTAATCAGGCACTCATCGATCCCATGTCGGTTGCAACCAAGCTGCGTATGTTTAAAGAATTGGTGGCGATTGGTTTTAAAGAAATTGAAATTGGCTTTACCT
The DNA here is from genome assembly GCA_035389145.1 of Cellvibrio sp. Lineage (GTDB taxonomy): Bacteria > Pseudomonadota > Gammaproteobacteria > Pseudomonadales > Cellvibrionaceae > Cellvibrio. The sequence continues at coordinate 9,589 of DAOORH010000065.1, read as the reverse complement.
CCGCCAGTGAAATTGATTACAAGTTTGCGCGTATCTTGATTGAAGAAAATTTAATTCCCGATGACGTGACTATCGAAGTATTGGTGCAAGCGCGTTTCGATTTGATTGAAAAAACCGTGCAGAGTTTGCGCGGTGCCAAGCGTGCGATTTTGCATATGTACAATCCGCTTGCGCCAGCGTTTAGAAAAATTGTGTACAACACTGATAAAGCAGGCGTAAAAAATATCGCTATCCAAGGCACAAAGTGGTGTAAAGAATTAACGGCAACTGCGCCAGAAGTTGATTGGACTTTTCAATATTCGCCCGAAGTTTTTTCCAGTACTGAAATTGATTTCGTAAAAGAAGTAAGCGATGCCGTTGCAGAAGTATGGCAACCCACTCCACAGAAAAAAATGATTTTGAATTTGCCTGCAACGGTGGAAATGAATACGCCGAATACTTATGCAGATCAAATTGAATGGATGCACCGCAATATTAATAATCGTGATTCAATTATTATCAGTGTGCATCCGCATAATGATCGTGGCACCGCAGTTGCCGCAGCAGAATTAGCAGTAATGGCCGGTGCAGATCGCGTTGAAGGTTGTTTGTTCGGCAACGGCGAGCGCACCGGAAATGTAGATTTGGTAACGCTTGCATTGAATTTATATTCGCAAGGTGTTCACCCCGGTTTGGATTTTTCCGATATAGATCGCGTAAGAAAATTGGTAGAGGACTGCACGCAATTGCCAGTGCATCCACGCCACCCTTATGCGGGTGAATTAGTATTCACTGCGTTTTCGGGTTCGCATCAAGATGCCATTAAAAAAGGTTTCGCCGTACAGAAAAAAGATACGCTGTGGGAAGTTCCCTATTTGCCAATCGACCCTGCGGATTTAAACCGCAGTTACGATGCTGTAGTACGAGTAAATGCGCAATCGGGTAAAGGGGGGATTAGTTTCTTGTTGCAACAAGAAGCCGGTTTGCAATTACCGCGTCGCCTGCAAATTGAATTTAGTGCTGCCGTACAAAAAGTTAGCGACACAACCGGTAAAGAAGTTAAAAGTAGCGATATTGTTAATATATTCGAGCAAGAATATTTCGCGGTAAATACGCCCTTTACTTATCAAAGTTCAAAATTGAAAAATTACGACGATAGTCAGCATCACGTTGATATTACTATTTACGCCCAACACGAAAACAAAACAGTTGAACTTAGCGGTAGCGGCAACGGCCCAATCGATGCTGCCGCCCATGCTTTGAGTCAGTATGTTGATACCACTATTAGTGTCGTTGACTATTCAGAGCATGCAGTGGGAGAGGGCTCTGATGTTGTAGCCGTTTGCTACGTAGAAATGAAAGTCGGCAATAGCAAATCGGTGTTTGGTGTGGGTAAAGATAGCAACATTATCGCCGCGGCCATCAAGGCCTTGGTTAATGGAGTGAATCGCAATCACGCGATTGGCTAAGAAGAATACTCGCCAATCCCCCATCCCAGGGTGTTGGTTTCTAGTGAAAACGGCCAGCTAAGAGCTGGCCGTTTGCTTTTAGGACATAAAAATTTTACGTGATGCTATTGCTTGTGGGTGGAAGCGGCTGGTCTCCGTAATAGCATAAATAAATTCTACTAGGGTGAATCTATATAACACTTAGTCGCGTCAAACTAACCATAAGACCGGTCTAGCTGCCTTTCCAGCATTGACACTTGTCATGACAATGTTAACCAAAGTAAATAAAGTCAGCCAAACTTCAAATAGTGATTAAGCTTGTGTAGGCACACGCTTGCACACGCATAGGATGAAGACCCATGATCAAACTACACAACATTCATAAGTACTATCATTCCGGCGAGCAACCGCTGCATGTACTTAAGGGAATCGACTTGCATATTCGCGAAGGCGAATTAGTCTCCATCATGGGCTCATCGGGCTCCGGCAAATCAACTTTATTGAATATCCTCGGTATTTTAGATAACCATGATCAAGGTGACTATTATCTCGCTGGGCGTGAAATCAAACATCTCAAAGAAAAAACCGCTGCTCAATTGCGTAATGAGTTACTCGGCTTTGTATTTCAATCCTTCAATCTACTACCTTTCAAAAACGCCACTGAAAACGTTGCTTTACCGCTTTATTATCAAGGCGTCGGTCGAAAAGAGCGCAATAAACGCGCCGCAGAATATTTAGAAATGGTCGGTTTAGAGAATCGCGCGAATTTTATGCCCAACGAATTATCGGGCGGGCAAAAGCAGCGAGTGGCAATTGCACGCGCGCTAGTGACAAAACCTAAAGTTATCTTAGCGGATGAGCCAACGGGTGCCTTGGATAGCCAAACCACTCACGAAGTGATGACACTTATTAAAGATATTCATGCGCTTGGCAACACCATTGTGATAGTGACTCATGAGCAGGACATTGCAGACCAAACACAGCGTCAAATAATATTGAAAGATGGTTTGATCGTACCAAGCAAACATCATCATGCTGGCAATGTAGATGAACAGGACGAAGAAGAAATTCTGGGTTAATTATTATGTGGGATGGCTTACAAGAAATTCTATTTACCCTGCGCCAAAATAAATTGCGCACACTACTCACCGCCTTTGGTGTGTTCTGGGGTATTTTTATGCTGATTCTCATGCTCGGTGCGGGCAAGGGAATGCAGAATGGTGTCTATGACGGTTTTGGTGGTGACGTCATGGATTTTATTGTTGTCTATACCGGCACTACATCAGTCGCTCATAAGGGTATGGGTCTTGGGCGCTATATACAACTTAGCCAAGAAGATATTAAGGCCATAAAACAGCAAGTACCTGATGTCCGTTTTATTTCGGCTGAAAATCAAAATAATGGTGCGACTATTACCTACGAGAGAAAAATGGGTAATTTTTCTGTACATGGCGTACCTGATGATTATTTCAAAATCAAAGAATCAATTCCATTTACGCTCGGTAGAAAACCAAATCCTTTCGATCAACAAGAGAACCGAAAAATTTGTGAATTGGGCAGCGCGGTTGTTGAAAAAATATTTGGTAAAGACGTAGATCCAGTCGGTAAAGAAGTCCGTGTAAATGGCGTGGTTATGAAAGTGGTTGGCGTATTTCATGACAAGGGTAATCGCGGCCGCGATTCAGAACGCATCTATATTCCTGATACTACCTATCAAAAAGTATTTGGCAATGGCAATCGCGTACAAACTATTTGGGTTAGACCTATAGAGGGTGCAGATGGTTTTGCGGTAGAGAAAAAAATTATCGATTTATTGCAGCGCCGCCATTCAGTTTCTCCTGAGGATAAACGCGCAGTGAGATCTTTCAATATGGCCGAACCTGCAAAAATGGTAAACGGTTTGTTTATGGGAATTAACGCGATTATTTGGTTTGTTGGCTTGGGAACTTTAGCGGCCGGTATTGTGGGTATCAGCAATATCATGATCATTACCGTGAAAGAGCGTACCCGCGAAATTGGCATACGCAAGGCCTTAGGTGCTACACCAAAAAATATTGTGGGCACACTCTTAATGGAATCTATTTTGGTAACCAGTATTGCAGGCTATGCGGGCATGGTGTTGGGCGTGGCACTTATTGAATTGATTTCTTTCGGGTTGCGCAGTTCAGGTACGAAATTGGAATTCTTTCAAAACCCTGAAGTTGATTTCCAAATTGCTATAACGGCAATTATTTTATTGGTTGTTGTGGGTGCTTTAGCAGGTTTAGTGCCTGCGTTAAAAGCGGCGCGCATTATGCCCATTGAAGCCATGCGAGCAGATTAAGGAAATCACACTATGATGATCGATATTGAAAAATGGCAGGAAATTTTTCAAACCCTTGGCCAACATAAATTGCGTACATCGTTAACAGCGTTTGGTGTTTTCTGGGGCATTTTTATGCTCACGATTTTGTTGGGTGCAGGTAAGGGTTTGGAAAATGGTGTGATCGAAGATTTTAAAACCATTCCCCCAACGGCTTGGATTTGGTCGCAAAGTAAAACGCAACTCCCCTACCAAGGTATGCCAGTTGGTAGAACAATTACCTTAAGAGCAGAGGATGTAGAGGGTATAAAAAATAATGTTCCGAGCGTCGGAAGAATTTATGCACAAAATAGCGTTGGCATTTGGAATGGGTCACCGGCATACACAATTTATAAAAACAACAACGGCAGTTTTTCAGTACAGGGCACGCATGCCGGCATGGGCAATATTCACCAACAAAGAATTTCAGAAGGCCGTTATATCAACGAAATTGACGATGAAAAACGGCGCAAAGTAGCCATTATTGGCGAGCGAGTAAAAGCTCAATTATTTAAATCGGGTGAAAAAGCGGTAGGGTCAGATATCACAATTTCAGGTATCAGTTTTCAAGTGGTTGGCGTTTATAAAACTACGGATACTAACCCCGGTAGCACAGAAGAAGAAAAAATTTACATTCCTAATGACACCCTGCGCTATTCATTTAATCAAGTGGGTTGGGTAGGGAGTTTTATCGTGATTCCAAAACCGGGTATACATGCCTCTATTGCTGAAGCTGACGTGAAGGCCTATTTAGCGGAAAAAAATAAAGTTGACCCAAAAGACTTAGGCGTCTTTGGTAGTTTCAATTTGCAAAATGAGTTCGACAAAATTAATGGCCTATTTAACGGCATAAAGTTTTTTAGTTGGGTGGTCGCTATAGGTACCATTATGGCGGGTGCGATTGGGGTGGGAAATATTATGCTCATCGTTGTTAAGGAGCGCACGCGTGAAATAGGTTTGCGTAAAGCGCTTGGTGCTACACCCAGTACTATTATCAGCATGATTATGCAAGAGTCTGTTTTCATTACTGCCGTGGCAGGTTATTGCGGTTTAGTGGTGAGTGTCTTCTTACTTGAAGGCGTGAGCGCAATTATGGAGGCCAACGGCGGCAAGGCCGGTATGTTCCGTCATCCAGAAGTAGACTTTACCACCGCTGTATCTGCGTTAATTGTTTTAGTGATTGCGGGTGTATTGGCGTCATTAATGCCAGCCGCTAAAGCCGCTGCAGTGAATCCAATTGTCGCGCTGCAAGATGAATAACGAATCGCTTACAAGACAAATAATTAGTAATAGATTTCAACCAATTTAATTTAAGTATTTTTCACAAAAGGTAAGAAAGGAAAATGAAAAAAATCATTATGTTTGGCGTGCTGGGTTTGGTAGTCATCATTTTTGTTGGCACTATTGTATTTTTGTACAAAAAATCTCAGCAAGCGCCAGTGGTATATACGTTGGATAGCCCCACGACAACGACGATTATTAAAAAAACCGTGGCTATTGGTAAAGTTATTCCACGCCGCGAAATTGAAGTAAAATCGCAAGTGTCGGGTGTGGTAGAAAAGGTTTTCGTTATTGCAGGTCAAACTGTAAAAAAAGGCGATGTGCTAGCTAAAATTACGTTGCGCCCCAATATGCTGAATGTGAACTCAGCAGAATCGCAAGTGCAAAGTGCCAAAATCAATTTGCAAAACTCGGAGTCTGAGTACAACAGGCAGAAAAAACTTTTTTCACAAAAACTAATTTCTGAGTCTGAATACAATAAATTTTTAGTCACTTACAATTTACAGCGCGAAGCTTTGAGCAATGCTGAAAATTACTTGCTGTTGTTAAAATCTGGTGCGACTAAAAATTCCGATAAAGTGTCTAACCTTATCCCTGCGACTGTGGATGGTATGGTGTTGGATGTACCCAATAAAGAAGGTGCATTTATTGTTGAGTCGAGCACCTTCCAGTCAGGTACAACACTCGCTGCTTTGGCCGACATGAAAGATATGATTTTCGAAGGTTTGGTCGATGAATCTGAAGTGGGTAAATTGCGCGAAGGCATGGAGTTGGTATTGAACATAGGCGCGTTGCAAGGCAAACCTTTCACCGCAGTGCTGGAATATATTTCACCTAAGGGCGTTACTGACCAAGGTACGATTAAATTTCAAATTCGCGCGGCTGTGAAACTTGATAAAGAACTGTTCTTGCGCGCTAATTACAGCGCGAACGCAGACATAGTGCTAGAGAAAAAGGAAAAGGTATTAGCTATTAACGAAGGCAACCTGATTATTGAAGAGAAGGCGAGTTTTGTTGAAGTCGAAACAGCGCCGCAAAAATTTGAAAAACGCGAAGTAAAAACTGGTTTGTCTGACGGCATCAATATTGAAATCGTTTCTGGTTTGAAAGCGAGCGAGAAAATTAAACATCGTTAATGTGTGATATCGCGACACCAAAGAGCATCGGCTAATCACCGATGCTTTTTTTATGGGCGGGGCTCCGCTATCATAGGGTTGAGTTTCACACATCAATTACAGGGTTCCCCATGAAAAAATTATGCGTAATTGCGCTGAGTCTCTTAGCTTTGCCGGTAATGGCCGATAATAATCGCGGCTTTTACTTAGGCGCTGGAGCTGCCTCTATAAAAGACAGCCAAGATGGCGTAGATGATATGAGCCAAATCCGCGCGCTAGAGTTTTTTGGTGGCTACAAGTATAACGATGCCTTGGGAATTGAGCTGCGTTTGGGTAAGGGTAAAACTGTAGGCACCAGCAGATTCTACTTTGATGATAAGGGCGCGGTGCAGAATGGTAGTGTAGAGCGTGAAATCGGCAGTTACAGCAGCCTTTATTACAAGCCTGAATTGGTAAACGATGAAGCTAAGCTTTACGCTTTAATCGGCTATACGCACGTAAATAATTCAGGGAGCGTGAAAGATGCTGCTGGCAAGCTAGTACGCAGCGCAGAAGGCTCTGCCTCAGGTTATTCCTATGGGTTGGGTGTGGGCTTCGTAATCAATGAACACTTTAATATCAACTTTGAATACAAAAATCTAAGCGATGAGATAAGCGGCAAGCCAAATTTGGCAAGCGTTAACCTTGATTACCACTTCTAACAACTAATAGGCTTTTCAAAATAATACCAGAGAGGCCTTCTCTCTGGCATTCCTCACAAAAGATTACAGATTTAAAGATGATTTGGCGGTATAACGAGGGCGTTACGCGTTAAAGGGCTTGGCCATGATCATTGCTAAATCACGTTTTTATCTTAAATTTCTTCTTATTTCCTGCTTCACGCTCTTCAACTCGGGTGCTCAAGCTGCGGATTCTGATTCGCAATGGCAGCTCAGCCTAGGCTTGGGTGCGGGCATTCGCACCAATCCCGTTATGGACAATGACGATATACCGCTCGTCGTTATTCCGCAGGTTAGCTATCAAGGCGAACATTTTTTCATTCAGAACTTAGACTTTGGCTATACGCTGCTTCAGGATGAAAAGCAGCAGCTCAATTTACTGATAACACCAAGTTACGATCAGGTTTTTTTTAATAAATGGGATATCAATAATTTTATTGAGCGCTCTGGGCTTGCTTTGGATTCATCCAAAGATAATCCCACCGTCGAAGCGACTAATCGCGCTATTGATAAACGCTTGTTGCACAAGCGCCGTATGGGAGGTTTAGCGGGCTTGGAATACAGTCATAGCCTCGGCGGTCTTGATATTCAGCTTCAGCTTTTGACCGAAGTAACGCAATACTACAACGGCACTGAGGCGCGGGTGGCTGTCAGTAAAGCGATTAACCTTGGTAAGCACGATGTTAAATTAACACTTGGTACCAACTGGCAGGATGAAAAAACGCATAATTATTTTTATGGGCTGCCTACGCAAGAAGCCTTAAATCATGCCCCCTATAATGCCGCTGCTGGGTTCACAAGTTTGTTGCGGTTTGATTGGAGTTACCAACTTGATGAGCATTGGAGCTTGCGTTTTTTCACCAGTTATCGTCACCTCAGTTCTTCAATTTCAGATAGCCCCTTAGTTACTAGCAATAATGTAATAACTGCATTTGCTGGGGGGGTGTATCATTTTTAATGGCAAAAAGCTCCCTATAATAACAAGTCTTTTTTTTAATTTTGTGTTAATCCAGCAACTTAGCGCAGCAGAAAATACACCGATAGTTCATTTGTTTATGAAGCCCAATATTTGTGTGTTATCTGAAACAGAAACCTATTGTGAAGATGTTCTTGTCGCTGAATGGAAATCCGCAAACAACAAAAATTATTCGCTCTGTCTATATCAAGGCAGCAGTAAAAATCCGATTGAGTGTTGGCAAAATGCCAGCTTTGGCAAAACGAAGTTTACTCAAGCTATCGCTAAAACCACCCTGTTTGAATTGCGAGATATGGACAATCACACGTTATTGGGGCAAGAGTCATTTCAGGTGATTAATGCACAAAAAAAATATCAGCGTTCACGTCGAAATCCGTGGAGCTTTTTCTAGCGAGGTTCAAGATGAAAAATCAAATTCTATTAGTGGAAGATGATCGCCGCCTTGCGGATTTGGTGAAGGATTATCTTGAAAACAATGAATTTCTGGTCACCATTGAAGGCAATGGAAACAGAGTTCTGCGTCAGTGCCAACAATTAAATCCTACAGTAGTGATTCTAGATTTGATGCTTCCAGGTAAGGATGGCTTAACTATTTGTCAGGAGTTGCGCCCGCAATATCGTGGGCCTATTTTAATGCTGACTGCGCGCAATGAAGATATAGATCAAGTCTTAGGTCTAGAGTTTGGCGCAGACGATTATGTAATTAAACCTGTAGAACCAAGAGTTTTATTGGCACGTGTTAGGGCCTTAATGCGTCGTTACTATCACCAAGAAAGCGGTGAGCAAGAAAGTCTCGAATTTGACAAATTAATAATCCAGCCAACAGCACGTAAAGTACAACTGGATGGGGAAGACATTAATTTATCAAGCCATGAATTTGATTTACTAGTGGCTCTGGCAAAACAGGCAGGCCAAGTGATTGGGCGAGAATACCTTTTCAATCAAATCTATAATCGTGAATACGACGGTTTAGACCGCACTATCGATGTTCGTATTTCACAGTTGCGAAAAAAATTACTCGATAATTCCGAGAATCCAACCCGCATAAAAACCATCTGGGGAAAAGGTTATCTTTTCGTTGCAAATGCATGGAGCTGATTAAATGAATCGTGCCTTTTTTTCACTCTATTTAATCATTGTTTTGTCAATTTTGTTGTTGGGCTTGGTACTAAATAAATTTTGGGATCAACTTAATCCGCCACAAACGCTTGATCCTGCAGTGGTAGATCTAATTAGCGTTATCGAACAGTCCATAAAAAGCAATCCGAATCAAGATAGATTACAGCATTTGATTGAAATGACATCACAACTTAAATATAAAGCTAGTCTCATTTCAATCGCTAACTTTTCCAGTACAGCTATTGCTGAAAAAATCAAACAGGGAGATGTGGTCAGTATTACTGACGAGCACACTAATTATTTTTATAAACGTTTGGCACATACCGATGATGTTTTGTTGTTAGCTTACTCAGCACAATCAAATAGTCACCCTGAATTGTATGCCATTTTCATCATAATGTTTTACGGCGCAATAGCGGGTGCGGTTTTCTTATGGGTGTGGCCGCTAACGCGGGATCTAGCTCGCTTATCTCAACACGCACAGCAAATTGGAAAAGAAGGGCAGCCGCTTTCTATAGAAATATCTACGCGTTCAGTATTCTATCCTTTTGCAAATGTATTTAACGCCATGGCAACTAGGCTCGATGAGCTCATGCGCTCACAAAAGGAAA
>DAOORH010000064.1:5712-11640 GCA_035389145.1 Cellvibrio sp. | reverse complement strand
CTTTTGATTTTTCACAAACATTGTCAATAACAACTGTTTCAAAAAGATTTTTTTCTGAAACAACGGGTTTAGGGTTAAATAAATCAAGATCCCATAAACCAACGCATAGGCTGTCCATACGAATACGCCGTGGCCATCCATATGTATGAAATCGGCTAGCGAATCAAATTGAAATTTCATGAACGCACACTCTCACGTTTGCTGCTGTTAGCTAAAACCAGCTCTTTAACCCATTGCGTGCGGCTTTCGCGGCGCAAAATTTCGGTGCGAGTATATAAAATTAACACCAAAGTAAAGAATACATAGAAGCCAATAATCATGACAAACAAAGGATACAACATAGATGGGTCAATCGTAGATTTGCCGACAATTTTCAAAGTGGCGGGTTGATGCAATGTGTACCACCAGTCTACTGACTTATAAATGATAGGGATATTTACCGTGCCCACTAACGCAAGAATAGCGCTGGCTTTATCCGCGGTATCGCGGTTTTGAAATGCCTGTTGCAAGGCAATGGCACCCAAGTACAAGAAACTTAAAATTAAATAGGAGGTTAAGCGTGCATCCCACTCCCACCAAGTGCCCCATGTGGGTTTACCCCAAATAGAACCGGTCGCCAAAACCACGATTGTCAAACCTAAACCTATAGGCGCGCAGGCTTTCATCACCATGAAAGGCAGCTTCATTTTCCAAATCAAACCCACGGCACCCGAAATCGCCATTATGTAATAGCAGCTCATAGAGATATAAGCGACTGGAGCATGGATATACAAAATGCGGAAACTGTTGCGCTGCTTAGCATCTTCAGGCGCAAACCCTAAACCCCAAATGCCGCCTACCAGCAGTAAGCCCCACGCGCAAACCATAAGCCACGGCAGCCAAGCGTTAGTTTTTTCATAAAACCAGCGCGGCGAGCCTAATCGATGAAACCACTGCCAATTCATAACAACCTCTAAGCGTTCACACTCACCCGCAGAGCACCAGCCGCTGCGAGTGGGGCCAATAATAAGGCGATTGCCAAACCTGCGCCGAGTACAGCAAGTTGCATGTTATACGCCTCACCCAGCGCCGCAGTTTGCACCGCGCTTGCGCCAAAAATTAAAATAGGAATGTAGAGTGGCATAACGATGAGTGAAATTAACACCCCGCCCTTACGCAAACTTACCGTTAAAGCGGCACCCACAGCGCCAATTAAACTCATGGCCGCTGTTCCGAGCAGCAAAGAATAACATAAGGCAGCAAAAGCACTGGCGGGGAGCGATAACATCACACCCAACAAGGGCGCCATGAGTGTCAGCGGTAATCCGGTCGCCAGCCAGTGAACCAAAATTTTGGCCATCACACTTAGCGTAAGCGGATAAGGCGCAATCAACAATTGCTCAAGAGAGCCGTCATCGAAATCACTGCGGAATAGACTATCGAGGGACAATAAGGTTGCAAGCAGTGCCATCACCCAAATAATGCCCGGGGCGATGCGCATTAACACTGCCTTTTCAGGCCCTAAAGCCAACGGAATCATGGTGATGGCGATTAGGAAAAATACCAGTGGATTGAGCATGTCGCCTTTATGACGAAACGCCAAAACCAGATCGCGCTTGAAAGTGGCCCAAAATAATGATGAGGCTAATGGCGAAGACTTAACCATAGGGTGCATCCTCACGACTATTCAACGATTGAGCATCGACGGAAAAATCAAGTAAATTGAGCCACTGCAAATCAGGCACATTGATATCCTGATGGGATGTGACCAAAACCAAGCCACCATCCGCTGCATGTGCGGCCAAACGCGCCTCAAGCTCGGCGACACCGGATTTATCCAGCGCCGTAAAAGGCTCATCCAATACCCAGACTTTCGCGTTGCTAAAAGCCAACCGCGCCAAAGCAACACGGCGTAGCTGACCTGCAGATAGCCGATAGCAAGGCGTATCTTCATAACCCGCCAGCTGAACTTCAGCGAGAGATCTAATCAAATCGGCATCCGCTACGCCACCTTGAACCGCCGCATACCAGCGCAGATTCTCGAGAGGAGTGAGCGTTTTTTTGATGCCGGGTAAATGGCCTAGGTAGAGCAAATCGTTAGCGTATTCCCACGCAGCATCTTTTAAAGGCCGCGACTGCCAGAAAATATCGCCATAAAAATCCTTAGAAACACCCGCCAAAATCCGCAACAAGGTTGTTTTACCGCTGCCATTTGGGCCTAGAATCTGCACCACCTGCGCCGCATAAAAGCTGGCATTAAGCTGCCCGAACAAAAAGCGTTCATCGCGCTCACAGGCCACATTACGCAATTCAAGAAGAACAGGTGCCGCTGTCAAAGGGATATTCCAAACTGAATTTCAGAAGAACTCAGGATTTACACCCAGAGGTCGCTATAATCAAAGAGCCTTCTAAGCTAGCAGGCTTGGTTTCTTACTAGAAAATTTTGCTGGGCGATTATAGCCGCAGCCCCTAGGTCTTTCACGCGTTATTAATCCCTTACGATTAAGAAATGCAAATCAGTAGCTGAACACATGGACATTACCAATATCCCCCAAACCCTGATTAAAGGGCTAGAACAAAAAAACACCGACCAGCTGGTTGCGCTGAGTCGCGTGTTAAATTTGGTCTTGGGGAAAACCGTAATCGCCACTGTCAGCTCTACCGAGCCAGTTACCGCGCACGAGCGCGCAGAATTACTCAAACAAACGGCTGCGGCTTTGGCGCAAATCAAGCAGCAAGCAACTAATAAGCTAACGCCTGCACTCAAAGCCGAAATTACACGCTTAGTACAACAACAAAATCTAATTCAATCGCCAGAATTAAAGTGGATTAATTTGGTGGTTAATAATCGCCCACTTTTAACCTATAGCAATAGACCTTTAGTTGCAGGACAAAGCGTTCCTGTGCAATTGCAGAGTCCGCAAAAATTAGTGTTACTGGATTTACCTACTTCTGGGCAATCAACACCAACTAAAGCAGTAGTTCCAAGTACGATACCGCCAACCGTTTTAGCACCAACCACAAATACTCCTACAGATTCAGCTAAAAATGCAGCAACTTTAAATGTGCTACTAAAAGCTGCAATAACCGAACTTGCCAATAAAACTCTAGCGACACCAGCAGCAGATTCAACGGCTCCAACCAAAAGCCCTGTAGCAACAGACACAAACGCAGCACTATTAGCCAAGAATCTTACAGCAACAGAAAATGCTAGCGATAAAAGTGGATTAAAAAACACCGCAGCGCTCAACGAGCTTTTAAAAGCAGCAACCGCCGAGCTGGGCAATAAATCACCAGTAGCGCCAACAGCCATTCCAACAAGCAGAATCAAAAATATTTTAGTTGGCGCAGGCACCAATAATGTACCGCCTGGAAATAATATTGCAGCATCAGATGCAAGCGCTAAATCTGCAGCCTTAGGTAGAGCAATAAATTACTCCAACAATGATTTATCCTTAAAATATACCACCAATAGCGATCACAAAATTACAAACCCAGAAACACTCGCTGCTAAAAGTATAGTCAGTGAAAACCTACGCAATCTTTTGCCTCATCGGGACACCCCTAACCTATTATTGTCAGCCATAAATCAGCTGCAACAATTACCTGCAGCCAGCAGGCTGCAATTGCTATCACCTAGTATTGAGCAAGCATTAAAAAGCATCGCCGAGAAAATCCGTTCACCGGAACAATTGGCGCAGCCGAAAGTGCTGGCACAAACTCTTAAGAATTCCGGGGTATTTTTTGAAAATAAGCTTAACGAGAGCTTGCAAAAGAATGGCGAAGACAATACGGGAAACACCAAAGCCACCCTAAATACTACTTACACTCAAGACTTAAAAGGCTCATTGCTGACGCTACTAAGTCGCGCAACCCAAGAGCTACATGGCGATAAGAAGCCCCTCACCAACGAACAGACCATTAAATTATTGCTAACCTTAAGTACCCCCGCGCTTTTTCAGCTCGCTGGCGCTGCAAGCACAAATCCGTTTAATGCCAATATAAATTTAACCCAAGCCATAGGTATGTTTGTGCAACAACTTATGCACAAACCTGTAAAAGAATTATCGGATAAAGAGCTGCGCACGCAATTACTGGTTTTATTACAGCAACATAGTGTTCATAGCCTCGCCAAAATTCAATTACAACAATTGCATAGCATTAATCACGAACTGGAAACCAAAGATAGCACTACGCCCAATGTCTCTTGGCAAATAGAAATTCCGGTAAAACAACACAATGATGTGCACCATTTGCATGTGCGCATCGACCGTGAATGGGTGGATGAAAAAAATGATTCTGAAACCAATAAAAGCACTAACAAAATAAAACAATGGTCGGTGACTTTACGTTTTGATTTACCCACACTGGGCGAGTTTTGCGCACAACTTGCCATAGTGAACACTCAAGTCAGCGCAACACTCTGGGCGGCACGAGAAAAAACCTTTAGCGAAGTGCGCGATCATATTGAAGGCTTGCGCAAACAACTGGAAAGCGAAGGCATTGAAGTAAAGTATTTGCAATGTATGCGCGGTATGCCACCCGAAAAACCTATGGCACTGAGCTATTCATTAATCGATATTTCAACCTGACCCTATAAATGACAACAGACCATAAACTCCAAAAAGCCGTTGCCCTATTTTACGATGGCAAAAGCACACCCACGGTTACCGCCAAAGGTACAGGTGCGGTGGCTGAAAATATTATGGCAATCGCCCAAGAACATGGCGTCCCCCTGTGCGACAACAGCGCCTTGGTAGAGCTGCTGGTGCAGTTGGAATTAGGCGATGAAATTCCTGAAACCCTCTATCTCGCCGTTGCCTATATCATCGCCTTTGCTTATCAATTAGAAGGTAAAGAGCCCGAAACTTGGACTAAAAAGTAATTACAAAACCTCATAAAATGGCAAAAAAACAGTCACTTTGGTTATTTTATGCTTCACAGCGGGCCCGAATAGTGCCAAGATCGGCGCATTATTCAACCAATAATTAAAATGAATTTATGCATCCATCTCTTATATCTTCCCCTGAACTGCAAGCCCAATTGGGCAAAGCAACCGTTGTCATAGATTGTCGGTTTAATCTTATGGATAAATCGCAAGGTCTATCTCTTTATCAACAAGGTCATATTCCGGGCGCTTTTTATGCAGATTTAGAGCGCGATTTATCATCTGCAGTGCAAGCCCATGGTGGCCGCCACCCGCTACCAGACGTCGAACATTTACAAAAACGCCTACAAAGTTTTGGGATTACCCAATACACCACCGTGGTTGTTTACGATGACTCTCGCATGGCCTATGCCGCACGCGCTTGGTGGCTACTAAAATTTATGGGACACCAAGATGTTCGCATTCTTAACGGTGGATTTAATGCGTGGGTTGAAAGTCACGGTGCAATTGATAGACGCGAACCAGCATTTAAAGTAGGAAATTTCAAAGCAGTTTTTCAAGCTAACCAAACTATTGATCGTGACTACATTCTTTCCAACAAATCTTTAACGCTCATTGATTCACGCGAACCGCGTCGCTTTCAAGGCCTGGAAGAGCCGATTGACCCTATCGCCGGCAATATTCCTAATGCCGTGAATTATTTTTGGCAGGACATTACCGACGAGCAAGCTTTAGTTAAATCACTGGAATGGCAAAAAATTCATTGGGCCGCTTTAACTAACACAAACGACATTGCAGTCTATTGCGGGTCTGGAGTGACGGCTTGCGTTAATATTTTCTCGCTACACCTTTGCGGGATTAACGCAAAACTCTACCCAGGCAGTTGGAGCGATTGGTGTAGCTACCTACCGGCCCCCGAAAAAGCTCTGAGTTAAAAAAAGCGCCAAAAGGCGCTTTTTTATTCATAACAAAATACACTACTAAAAATACTCATACTCAATTCGCACATCCCAAGCTTCACCTGCATCGTTATCGATATTGGCGCGACCTTGATAGCGCAT